>CAVEVJ010000327.1:0-26025 GCA_963619075.1 Acidaminococcaceae bacterium | reverse complement strand
GGGTTCGAATTCCTTCCAAGCGGCCAGAGCCGGGGTGTATGCCTGGATGGAGCAGTTCGGCTTGACGGCGATGAAACCATGCTTGGTGCCGAGACGCTTGCGCTGATGCTCGATCACGTCGTAATGCTCCGGGTTGATCTCCGGCACCACCATCGGCACGTCCGGAGTCCAACGATGCGCGCTGTTGTTGGACACGACCGGGGTCTCGGTCTTCGCGTATTCCTCTTCGATGGCGCGAATCTCGGCCTTCGGCATGTTCACCGCGGAGAACACGAAATCAACGTCCTTGACCACGTCCTCCACGTCGGCCACGTTCTTGACCACCATGGTCTTGACGAATTCCGGCATCGGGGTTTCCATCTTCCAGCGACCGCCGATGGCCTCTTCGTAAGTCTTGCCGGCGCTGTGTGCGGACGCGGCAAGAGTGACCACTTCGAACCACGGATGGTTTTCGAGCAGCGTGACGAAGCGCTGTCCGACCATGCCCGTAGCTCCGAGAATGCCGACCTTGATTTTTTCGGACATAACAACCTCTCGCTCAATGATGGAACGGTTTTGTAATTTCGATTGATGCACGCCTGAGGTCGACCAGCCGGCCCCAAACGACTTCGTGGGCGGCCACACGCGTTGTTCAATACTACGAAACCATGCCGTCAAGCCGTTCCCGCTATCCGCATGCTGGTCTGATGCGCTTGATCGGTGCGTTTGTGCTTGTTGACGGTGGAGCATCGTGCGTTATATGGTTTCGATTGGTTTAAACGAGACTGTGCGCACAAGTCGGAGATAGGGCCATAATTCCCGGGTTGGGGCAGAAGATTTTTAATCGCATGCGATTACCATGTCCGAAAATCGTTGGAAAATGGCCGTTTTTAAATTTCCCGAGAAGCCGAATCGACTGCGGACGTTACCCCCCCTCAGCCCCAAAGTGCGATATACGGCTGTAAATCCGAGTTGTGTTCCGTCCGACGTGTCGGCATGCCTTGCAATCTTGATCGTCCGCTCGTCGGCTACTTCTGCTTCTCGCCGCGCGACCATGCGAACAGTAGAATGGCGAGCGATACGGCGTTGAATACATTGCTGATGATCTCCACCGTTGAATCCGCGAGCAATCCTCCCAAAGTGATATGTGAGTACTTGAGACCAAGCATCAGCCAGTCCAATACGCAGATGGCCGTAGTGCAGATGATGAACGTTGGAGGATATCCTTTGGAAAGTCGCACGAATGCCAGAATCATCGCACCCAATGCGCACCACAGTACAAGCCAGAGACGAGTTCCCAAAGGCAGGGATGATTGTTGTTGCGCGGGAAGATTCCCGATGACTTCAAGCCCGCACACCAAAGCGATGACTGTGATGAGATACGCAATCCATTGCGCGGTCTTCCGAACCATAACAGCCTCCAATCAACCTTGCCTTTGTTACAGTGTGTATTCGGGGGTGTTTGGAAACAAGCGTGTTTCCATAAAAAATGGAAAGTGCGCAAGTGGGGTTTCCCGTAAGACTATGCTGAGAAGCATGAGTGGAGAACAGGGAGGTTCTCACATAGAGGTGGGGATTCTCGATAACGATGCGTGCGCATTGCAAATGATATCGATTGTGCTGCGCCAGAGAGACGCGGCGATCCGTATTGGTTGGAGCGATACGAATGCCCAATACACGTTGGAACGTATGATATTCGGCCCGATATCGAAAACTAAGATGGTCGATGTCATTGTTCTGGATTTGGCATTGAACGGTATTTCCGGAGTTGACGTCTGCCGACAGATAAGATTACGTAATGCAAAAGTCGGAATCCTTGGCGTGAGTTCGTACGCGCTTGATCAATACCGATGCCAGTTGGCCTTGGCTGGTGCGCAGGGGTTGTTTTCCAAGCAAGAGATCCTTTCGTCAAATTTTGTGGAAGCGGTACGTATCGCGGCATCAGGTGCAAGCGTTGACACCGTTGGCGGCTTCCTCTCCGCAGAGGATGCATATACGCGACTTCATGTCACTGCATCAGTCCCTTGCTTGGAAGTCTCCGCCCGAGAGCTGGAGATTCTCGGAATGTATGCGAGAGGGCTGACCACCAAAGAAATTGGCGGGCAGCTCAGTATTTCAAGTGCGACTGTGCTCTCACACGTCAATCACGCAGCCCAGAAGCTGGGGGTCAAGAAACGTGTGGATGCTATCAGAATTTGCAGGCAGAGACATCTGATCCAATGTTGAATCAGATGAGAAGACGGTGTAAGGCGGGCGGAACGAACATGTACGTTAAGACCCTCGGAACTTCTATTGACTCGTTGTTGGAAGAAATGGAGCGGACGCTGCGTTACCGAAAAGGTCTGGCAGCTCTTGTTGCCGTATGCCTGTTGATTCATTTATGCGGTATATGCGATACGTTCCTTCGGTATCTTTGCACTATGAAGGATTATGACATGCCCCTGATCTGGTTTTCGGTGGGGACGGTGGCATTCATTGTCTTTTTCCCGCGACTTTGCAGTTGGATGACTCTTATTGTCTGGTGCGTCTCTCTGTTCCCGTGCGACTTATGGAGTGCATTACCTTGGGAATATTTTGCAGTCTGCGCATTGGCATTGGGGGTGATTGGCTATTTTCATCTGGATCAGGGGTTGGCGCTCGCTGTCATCGTGTCGGGAATGAGTTGGATGTTTGCTCTGATTGGAAGCGGGGTAAAAGATGCTGATGCCGGAAGCTACTCTCAAGAGCTCTTTCTGATGATGGCTCTGTTTCTTGTGTTTGCATTGATGGGCGGGTTGATAAAGAAGAATCAGTGTCAAGCGGAGTTGCGTAACAAGGTACGGAGGCAGGAAGAGAAACTGGAGATTGCGCATACGTTGCATGATTACGTGAACAATGACATTGCCGATGCGATTTTGCTACTTGGGCAAGTTCGTAGTGATGATTTAACCGGTGTTGATGAGGCCGCGAAATGTCTCAAGCAGGCGTCTCGGCATTCGTATGCTCTGATAGAACGGCTTGAGGGCGTACCGGGTCCCAAAGATGGGGTCGGGACCGTTGCGGACGTTTTTGGGGAACGGCGGTCCGCGCTTGAAGTAACTGGTTCCGATGTTCTTGAAGGGCTTCGTGAAATCGTGCAAACACAGCAGTCGCGATTGGAATTGCGGGGTTTCGATGGCATCGCGCTTCTGCCTGATCTGATTTCCGGGAATGATTGCACTAAGACTGAAGATCTGTTGTTTGGCTTGGTAAGGGAGCTTTTTGCCGATATATCGAAACATGCCGATGTGCGGCATGGGTATGTGCTTACGATCGAATCTTCGCTTGAAGAATATTTGATCCGTTTGCGCAATGTGATCGCAACTCACTCTTCCATTGACTCGGGAGGAACGGGACTTCGCCGATTTAAGGCACAGCTTGAGCGGCAGGGCGGCTATCTGCATATCCAAGATGATGATGTGAGGGATGGTTTTTCTTGGTGGAGCCTGGAAGCGAGGATTCCTCGTGGAAAGAACGTACGCTGACGTATTGGGCAGCTCTTGTGTTTTGCGTACACTGGTAGGCATGTCGAAGGCATCAGAAGAAGCGCAAAAGCAGCTGGATCGAATCGTGGCGTTGGGATATCCGGATGTGGCCGATATGTCGGCGGCCGCGTTCCGTGCGTTGGCCCGCCCGCTCATCCGCGTATTGGAGGAGTCCGATCTGGGGTCCAATATTCTGCTGGTTCCTACGCGTGAGCTGGTTTCTCCGGAGTCGCTGATAGCCAGAACGTCGATCAACCGTATGGCGGGCTTCACCACCATGCCGCCGCGCGACATCGCCAGCTTCCTTCCGCAGGATGGTTTCGAGCCTCCGGAAGGACCTTTCTATCTCGTGGTCGAGCCGCATACCGGCACATGCTATGTCAATCGTGAGCCGGATGTTGCCCGCAAGCTCATCGATACCGACGAGCGTCTGCCCCTCACTTTGGAGGAAGGACTTGCCATCGCCACCCAGCATCCGGAATGGCTGCTGGAGAAGAACGGTTTCAATCTGCTTGGCTCGCGTTCCGCGGATGGGCGTGTGCCGAGTATCTGGATGAGCCAGAACGCGCCGCGGTTGGGTGCGGTATGGCCGAACTCCCGCCACACGTGGCTGGGCAACGCGTATTGCATTGCCCGCCGTGGTGTCAGTCTGTTCCGCTGACGGTCCGTCCTTCTACGGCGGTCTCTGCGATTGTTGTGATTATTGCGATCGCAATAATCGTGATTGCCGCGGTTTGCGCAGCAGTCCAAGCAGCGCCCTCCCGATGACGCCAAGCGTCACGGCGGTTGTTCCGAACACCGTCGCGAGCACTTGCGGTCGACGTAATTCATTGCGGATGCCGATGAGGTCGGTCACGCAATGATCCTCGAAGAAGACGCGCAATTCGTTGCTTGAATAACGTCCGATCAGATCGCCCCAGGTGAGCATGCGCGTCACGTAGGCTTGCGGGTTGTTCTCTTTGAATTCGAATAGACGTATGCCGCGCAGACGTGATTTCGGCCCGTAGCATTCGAACCCGCAGGTCGGCGCGTACCCCAGGTCGATGTCGTGCACGTGTCCGACGAACGCGTTCTTGTGGTCGTGTCCGCAGAACAGGGCGAAGTATCCTCCGGCCTCGCACAGCGCCTGCACTTCGCCCACGTTCTCGTCGGCGCAGCCGATCGCCTCGCCAAGTCGTGAACCGGGCTTGCAGACGTCGGAATCCAATACGAAGCAACGTCCTGCGAACGTGCGTGCGCCTTCGACGGCTTTCGGCGTGTACGGCGGTACTTCGCGCAGGCAATCGTAGAATTCCTGCGGTGGAATATGCTGGAAGGCGATTGCCGGCACCGCGCGGTCGTCGCCGTTGCGTCTGCCCAATTCACGCTGCACTTGCTTGAGCCATTCGATCGCTTCCGGGGACGGAGTGCCGTAACCGTCGGAATCGGCTAGGTCCCATCCGCGCGAATTCGACGCGTATCTTGCGTACTCGGCCACGGATTCGGGCTTCGCATCGGTGTCGGCTTCGGCGTAATCGCCGGAATTGACCATCATCACGCTCATCGCGATATGGCCGGAACCGTCGGACGCTTCGATAGGCATCGCGAACGTGCCCGGTTCGAGCGCCAGGGGAGACGATCCTGAAACGGGATTCATGCAGCCGGCGAATTCGCGGTAGATGCCGTCCTGTTCGTCGGGCAATATGCCGCATTGAAAGTCATGATTGCCGTATGTGGCGGCGAACGGAATCTTTTCATCCAGTGCGGGACCGAGGAACGCGGCGAAGGTTCCCCGTACCTTTCTGCGGGTGTCCGTGTTCAACGTGTCGTTGGTCGCTTCGTTGACCGACCGCGCCCACGATTCCAGTTTTGCGTTCGGACGTCGTTTGATGCCTTTGAGCTTCGCTTCGAATTCAGTGATCGCGCGCACTCTCGTTCCAGGCTGTTCTCCCCGCCTGCGCAGGAAGGTGTCGATGTATGCGGGGTCGTAGCCGCGAATCTGGTCGCCGGTGAGGACGATCAGATCGGGGTGCGCCTTTCGAATGGCGGCTTTGATGAGCTTGATTGTATCGGGATGCACGTTCGGGCCGTCCTGGATGTCGGCCATCTGCAGCACACGGAAGGTGCCGTCGGCGTTGAAACGCAGTGTCATGAGGCTAACTTTAGTTCGGTAAATCTGTACATGGGGTGAAGTTGGGGGAGGAGCGGCCGAAACTCTCTTCGTATCTTGAAATGCCGGCAAAGCGATGGGGTGCGTAGGCGCTAGGATTGTGCGAGGTGCATGAAGTAACATGCATGTAACAAATCGGCCGCATGACGCGGCAAAACCAAGATAAGGAGGAGTGATGGGTCAGGATCAATCTTCAGTGTTTGATCTCGCGGCTGTGGCCGCGGCGTCCAACGGAGGGAACAACGACCCGCTGCTGCCTCCGGCCCGTTTTATTGGAGCTCCGCAAAAGCCCAGCAAGATGCCGTACAACAAGTACGTCGCATACGACAAGCAGGTGCCGTTTGACTACCCGGAGCGTACGTGGCCGGGTAAGCGACTGCAGCGTGCGCCGCGTTGGTGCTCCGTCGATCTGCGCGACGGCAACCAGGCTCTTGTCAATCCGATGGATTCCGAGCGCAAGCTGCGCTTCTGGAATCTGCTTGTTTCGATGGGTTTCAAGGAGATCGAAGTCGGATTCCCGTCCGCTTCCGAGACGGATTACGGTTTTATCCGTATGCTCATCGAACGTGAACTCATTCCCGACGACGTTACCATCGTCGTGCTCACCCAGGCTCGTGAACATCTGATTCGCAAGACTTACGAGTGTCTGAAGGGTGCCAAGCGCGCTGTCGTGCACTTCTACAATTCCGTATCCGTGCTGCAGCGCGAGGTCGTGTTCCGTAAGGACAAGGACGGCATCAAGCAGCTGGCCATCGACGCTGCCACCCTGTGCAAGGAGCTCGAGGGCGAGGCCGAGGGCATTGATCTGTACTACGAGTATTCGCCGGAATCCTTCACCGGAACCGAGCCGGAGTACGCGGTCGAAGTGTGCAATGCCGTGCTTGACGTGATCAAGCCGACTCCGGAACATCCGATGATCATCAACCTGCCGGCTACCGTGGAAATGACCACGCCGAACGTGTTCGCCGATCAGGTGGAGTACGTGTCGAGCAACCTGGTGCCGCGTGACGCCGTCGTGCTTTCCTTGCATCCGCACAACGATGAGGGCATGGGCGTGGCCGCCACCGAACTGGGTGTGCTGGCCGGCGCCGACCGCGTGGAAGGCTGCCTGCTTGGCAATGGCGAGCGCACCGGCAACGTGGATCTGGTCACGCTGGGTCTGAACTTCCTCACCCAGGGCATCGATCCGCAGATCGACTATTCCAACGTTCCGGAGATTCGCAAGACCGTTGAGTATTGCAACCAGCTCAAGGTGTCCGAACGTCATCCGTATGCCGGCAATTTCGTGTTCACCGCGTTCTCCGGTTCCCATCAGGACGCCATCAAGAAGGGTCTTGAAGCCCGTCAGGTGGCCGCTGACCGTGCCGGAGCCAATCTGGACGATTTCGTGTGGCTGGTGCCGTATCTGCCGATCGATCCGAAGGATATCGGCCGTACCTACGAGGCCATCATTCGCGTGAATTCCCAGTCGGGCAAGGGCGGTATGGCCTATCTGCTCAAGACTAACCACAATCTCGATCTGCCGAAGCGTCTGCAGGTGGAGTTCGAGCGAATCGTGCAGGCCTTCGCCGATGAAACCAAGAAGGAAGTCAAGGACGAGGATATTTGGCGTCTGTTCAAGGACGAGTATCTGCCCGTCGAGGAGTCCGGCGCCACCTCGGCCGGCATTGTGGTCGGAGACAGCAAGGACGAATCCCTCGAACAGTGGGGTCGTCTGAAGCTGCTGAAGGTCGCGGTTTCTTCCGGTGAGGACGGTTCCGACACCGTGCTCAAGGCCAAGATCCTCGACCGTGGCATCAATGTCGGTGAGGATGAGCCGATCGAGCGTGAGGTGTCCGGCATGGGCAACGGTCCGATCGCCGCGTTCCTCAACGCCGTCAGCAACTTCGGTATCAACGCTTCCGTCATGGATTATGTGGAGCACACCATGGCCGTCGGCACCGACGCCATGGCCGCATCCTATGTGGAATGCCAGATTGGTGAGGAGGACGATACCCAGATCGTGTGGGGCGTCGGCATCGACACGTCCATCGTCACCAGCTCGCTGAAGGCCATCATTTCGGCCATCAACCGTTCCGAACGCTGATTCTTGCCTGTTGACTGCGAGCTAATCGTTCGTAAGGGCGTATAACGCAAGTGGAGCTCCTTTTCGGGGAGCTCCACTTTTTTGTTTGCGGGTGTGCTGCGTTTGCGCGGGTATGTTTACGCGCGTGCGTTACGTTGGTGCACGTGCGTTGCGCTGATATGTGTGAGACGTTTCTTCAGGTGTCTCACACGCACGTTCAGACCTGCGATCCCCATATGCACACGTTGCCGCCGATTGCGGTGAACGTCATGACGCTCCTGCCGTCGGTTTCCCGCGGCAACGTGGTGAAGACGCCGGTGTAGGCCACGTCGTCCAATCGGATTTCCACGTCGCTCGCGCAGCAGGACGCTTCATGACGCAAAAGCCTCCATGAGCCGCATACAACCGGTCCGTCGGTTTCCCGCGGAAGATTCGCATCTGGGGTATCGAAGAAACTTACGATGCTTCCTCGTGTGATGCGTCCGTCCTCCTGCAACGTCACCTGTTCCGCGCGATTCACGCCGATGGGATTTCCGTCGGCGTCGGTTTTGCCGTTGAAATACGAATGCGGGTTGTGACGTACGATTTCGTAATCGCCTGCGATGTCGGCCTTCCTCACCGCCGCCGAAGCCGTGACGCCGCGGTATTCGTAAGGCGCGGCGACCAGCCAGCCATCGTGGGTGGCCAGCAATTCGCGAACGTGCGATTCGTAATCCTCGTCGTCGCCTTCGGTATGGCGTTGGGCGAAACGCGTGTGGTACACGAGGAACATGCGTCCGTCCTTCGTGCGCTGGATGGCGGAATTATGCCCTTGCGAGACCTCGACGTCGTTGAGGTCGGCGGGGCCGCCGCTCCAAAGCACCGAGGAGGTGAGCCGTACGCCGGTGCCGCGAAGCTGGTTGTCGGGGATTTCGCCGGCGCTGATCGCCGGATTGCCGTTCTGGTCCGTGTACGGTCCAAGCAGCGACTTCGAACGGAACATGCGGATCTGATATCCGCCGGTGCGGCCAAGCCAGCCGTACGACATGAACAGATACCACCATCCGTTGAATCGAAGGAAGTACGCGCCTTCGCCGGAATTCCAATATCCGCCGGCCACCTTCACGCCGTAATACGGGTCGGTGGAGTCCTTGACGAGCGGGTAGCGTACGGAACGGTCGCGCAGGCCGGTTGCCGGATCGAGCTTGAACATCCAGATGCCGCCGAACCAGGAGCCGAACGCCATCCACATTTCGCCGTGTTCGCAGAGTACGGGCGCCGCGTCGATGGCGTTGATTCGGGTGTCTTTGAGCGAAAGATACCGTGACAGGTCGTAATCGGCCGCTTCCCGTGAGCCCCGCTCCAATCCGAGCACGTGCGGAACATCGGTGGACCACATGGTTTCGGAATCGAATCCGGAGTAGACCACGGGGCCTATGTACGTCCAATCGCCGTCGAGGTGGTCGGCGGTGAGCAGCACGATCACGGAACGGAACTGGTCTCCGTTCACCGACATGTACATGCACCATTTGCCCATGGTGGCGTTCCAGATCACATCCGGAGCCCACGTGTTGCCCAGCAGATCCGGGTTGGACGGCTGTTTGGGCCAGTCCTGCCAGATGCCGCCGAGCACGGCGTACGGGTCGCGGCTGAGATTGTTGTCGAATCGTTCCCAGTTGACCATATCGTGGCTGCGGGCGAAGCGTCGGTGCGTGCCGAACAGGTAATAGACGCTGTTCTCCTCGGCTATGGCCGGGTCATGTACGGCGACCCGGCCATCCGCCAGCGCATGCTCGATCGCCTGCGGGGATTGCAGCTCGTTGCCAGCTGTCATGTTTTCCGAAGTCACTTCTTCGAACCCCACGCGCATACGTTGTTGCCGAGCACGCTGAACGTCATCACGTCCTTGCCGTCCTTGTCTCGCGCAAGCTTGTCGAAGGCTCCGGTGTAGGTCACTTCGCCGTCCTCGCCGGTCACGGTCATGGTCAGTTGGTTCGTGCCTTCGGTGGCCTGCCAGGTTCCCGTCAGCGATCCGGACACGGTGCCGTCCTCTTCAAGGGTGATGTCGACGGGCTTGTTCACGCCGCGGTAGTTGGTGCTCGTCGTGTCGGTCACCTTCTTCGGACCCTTGAAGTAGGAGCCCTTGTCGTGGATCACGAATTCGTAGTCGCCGGCCATGTCGGAAGCGTCGTATCCCTTGGTGTCGGCCTTGCTGCCGGTGTATTCGTAAGGCGCGGCCACGAGCCATCCGTCGGAGGTCGGCAGCAGCTCGTGCACGCGCACCTCGTGCTTTTCGCCGGAACCGGAGAAGCGGGTGTGGTACACGAGATAGGTGGTTCCGTCGTCGTCGACCAGCGCGGAGTTGTGGCCCTGCGCGGTTTCGATGTTCGCGTTGTCGTTGCCGCTCCACTGGATCGAGCTCATCAGTCGGATGCCGATGTCGCTCTGCCAGTTGTTGCCGATCGCCTTGGTGGAGACCGCGGTGTTGCCGGCCTCGTCGACATACGGTCCGGTGATGTCTTTGGAACGGAACATGCGGATCTGGTATCCGCCGGTCTGCTGCAGCGCGCCATACGATGCGAACAGGTACCAGTATCCGTTGGTGTGCAGCAGGTAGGAGCCTTCGCCGGAGTTGCCGAAGCCGCCGCCGAGCTTGATGCCGTAGTAGGCGTCGGAGACGTTCTCTTCGGTGTTGTAGGTGGTGTTGTAGTCGCGCAGACCGGTCGCGGGGTCGAGCTTGAACATCCACATGCCGCCGAACCAGGATCCGAAGGTCATCCACATGCTGCCGTCGTCGTCGGTCTTCACGCAGGGGTCGATGGCGTTGATGCCGGTGTCGGTCTGCGAGGTGTAGCGCGTGATGTCCGCATCTTCGCCGAGCACTTGCGGCACGTCGGTCTTCTTCACGTTCACGCGTTCGAATCCGGAGTAGACCACGGGGCCTACGTACGTCCAGTCGCCTTCGATGTCGTCGGCGGTGAGCAGCACGATCACGGAACGGTAGTTGGCTCCGTTGATGGACATGTACATGCACCACTTGTTCATGGTGTCGTTCCATACGACGTCGGGCGCCCACATATTGCCCTCGACGTCGGGGTTGGAGGATTGCTTGGCCCAGTCGGTCCAGATGTCGCTGAAGATGTCTTCGTAGTCGGTGCTCAGGTTGTTGGTGAACGACGTCCAGTTGATCAGGTCATCGCTCTTGAGCCAGGCACGGTGGGATCCGAAGATGTAGTACTTGCCGTTTGCCTTGACGATTGACGGGTCGTGCGATTCCCCGCGCTTGATCGCGCTGGTGCTGGCGCTTTCGCTGGTGCTGTTCGAGTCGGATGAGGATGCGCCGTTTATGGAGCATCCCGCGAGCGTTCCGACCATCATGGCCGCCGCGATGAATGCCGCCGCGGCTTTGCGAATGGTCCCCATTGAGTTCATGATTCCCCTTCCTTGCGGATGTTGTAATTTGTACAACGATGTAATTCTCTGTATAGTGTACATCGTTGTAAAAAATTGTCGAATCGAAAGGGCGTCTCGATGTCGGGCTCCTACTCACTGTTGTGCTACACCCGCAAACCCACCGGACGTGAGGAGGCGAACAACGAAGATATCGCCTACAGCATGCACCTTGCATTGCGCTCCGACGACGCGGCCGCATGGGAGCCGCTAAACGAAAACTACGGCATTTTCTTCGCCGCGGGTGTGCCAATTCCCGCTGCGGACAAGGCTTCCCGTCGTGCATGCCCGGCGGCGGCGCGATTCTGCATCGACAGATTCGACTCGCCGAGGGAGCCCAGCGGAGCCGTGGAATACGGGGCGGTGATGCCGGGAATCGACATCACCCTCAAATCGCTCAAGGACCCGTATCTGTTCCGTATGGAAGACGGCTCGTTCGCGATCGCCGCAACCCGCACCAATCGCGAGGGCGTGCCGGACGGTTCCGAAAAATCCGCGTTTCTGCTGGCGACCAGCCGCGATCTCACGTCCTTCACGCAGCACGGTCTGGTGGTGTTCGGCACCAAAAACGGTGTGAACAAGCCGTGCGTGAGTTTCCGGGCCGAGGAAGGTGATTACGTCGTCTCCTGGCAGGACAACGACGGTGCGCGCCGTTGTGCGGTCGTCGACGATATCGTCGCCGCGGCGCATAAGGGGAACGTGCTGACATTGGTCGACTGCGATGCGGAGCTCTACGACGATCGCCTGCAGGGCGATTGCGGCATCGCCGACGCGCAACCCGGCAACGTCATTGCGATCAGTGAAAGCGAGGCGGAGCATCTCGCGGAACGGTTCGGACGTATTTACAACGTTGGAACACGAGTTGCGGAACAGACGCTGAACATCACGGATGCCGAAACCGGTGTGAACGCGCTGCGTTGCGTACGCGCCGAACTTTCCTACAGCGACGGTTCCACCGCCACCCGTGCGGTCGACTGGAACGAGGATCAGCTCGCCGAGCTTGAGCGCGATATCGCCGAAGGCCATGTCAACGTCGGCGACGTGCGTACCGTGGAAGGCCGCATCCGTCAAACCGTGTATCCGGTCCCGTTCGCGGTGGAACGCGCCGATCCGTCCGTCTTCGCTTGGAATTTCAACGGCAAGCCGATGTTCATGTTCATCGCCACCGACGACACCGACGGCAACTGCGTCGACCCGAACAACGGCGCCACCCACATGCCGCTGCGCATCGCGGAGTCCATCGAAGGGCTTTCCGACGTGGCAGGTGGCCGTGCGAAGGAGATCGATCTGCTCAAACGCGGTGATCGCAACTCCGAAGGCCGTGAGATGACCGGCTGCTTCTGGGCCCCGGAACTGCACGTGATTGACGGCAAACTGTCGGTGCTGTTCATGCCGTGCTTCGACGGCCCGGCCTTCAATCCGGACGGAACGCCGAACGATCGTGCCGGAAAGCCGGACATGTGGACGGGCAGCTGCCACATCATGCAGCTCAAGCAGCATTCCGACGGCACGGATTTCGATCCGCGCGAACCGGAGAACTGGACCGTTCCCAAGCCGATTCTCGCCCCGGGCGGCAAGACGCTCAACCCGATTCAGCGCATCTCCCTCGATATGACAGTCATCGTCGACTCCGGACGCTGGTACTACGCATGGCAGCAGGTCGGCAGCATCTGGATCGCAAGCTTCGATCCTGCGAATCCGACGTTGCTCACCAGCCAGCCGACGCAAATCGTCGTACCGGAATTCGCGTGGGACAACATGATCGCGGAAGGCCCGAACGCCTTCGTGCACGACGGCAGAATCTACCTGATCTACTCCGGATCCCTCGTCGGCATCGACTACACGACCGGTCTCGTCACGGCTCCGGCGGGCCAACTCGCCGACCTGACCGATCCGGCCAGCTGGACGAAGCTCGACTATCCGCTGCAGAAATCCGGCCTGTACAACGGCCAGTGGCAGCTTGGCACGGGCCACGGCATGTGGTCGCATGACGAGGATGGCAACCTCATCTACGTGTTCCACAACGCCGAATACGAGAACGGCCGTTATGGCGGACGTGACGCCCAAGTGCGCCGCGTGCATTGGTCCGCGGAGGGCATGCCGATCCTGGATATGCAGTCAACGGAGGAGCTCAATCCGGATTATGCTTGTATATCGATGAAAATCGGTATTTCCGACAACGTCTGATCCTCTTGCGGGGCCGCTTTGCGGGGGCTCCGTGAAGGGGAGTGCGCAACGCGCGTCGAATCGGATGAATCAGGAAATAAACAAAAGGGGAATGTATGGCAAAGCAGGCCGGCGCGAACGGTGAACACGTCGTGACCATGCGTGAGGTGGCCAAGGCTGCGGGCGTATCGATTAAAACCGTGTCGAACGTCGTGAACAACTACGAGTTCGTCTCTCAATCCACTCGAGACAAGGTGAACAAGGCCATCGAGGAACTCGGATACACCGTTAACGTGTCTGCGCGCAACCTGCGCACCGGGCAGACGGGCATCATCGGCCTGGCCATTCCGGATCTGCAGATGCCGTATTTCGCGCAGCTTTCGTCGCTGGTCATCGAAGAGGCGAAAAAGCTCGGTCTGCGGGTGATCGTGGAACCTACGCTGTATTCGCGCGAAGGCGAGATCGAGGCGTTGCATGGTTCCCAGCAGACCATGATCGACGGTCTGATCTACAGCCCGCTCGAGCTTGACCAAGATGACGTCGACCAGCTGAAGGTGGATTACCCGCTGGTGCTGATCGGCGAACGCATCTTCACCGACACCGTCGATCATATTGCCACCGAAAACGTGGAGGGCGCCAAGCGTGCCACATCGTATCTGCTGCAGGCCGGTTGCAAACGCGTGGCCGTGGTGGGCGTGCATCCGGGGGAGAAGGTCGGTTCCGCGGCGCTCCGTTACCGGGGTTATTGTGAGGCGCTGGAAGAGGCCGGTGTGGAATTCGACGAGCGTCTCGTGGTCGAGTCCGGCATGTGGCACCGTAGCGACGGCGTGAGGGCCATGAACTCCCTGTTCGATTCCGGTGTGGTTCCGGACGGCGTGGTCGCGTTGAACGACATGCTCGCTTCCGGTGTCATGCATTCGATTCAGATGCACGATTACCGCACTCCGGAAGACATTTCCGTGATCGGCTTCGATAATTCCGACGATTCGCAGTACCTTTCACCGGCGTTGACATCGATCGATCCGGGACTTGAGGCGGTTGCCCGTCTTTCTGTCAAGCTGCTGAAGGAGCGGATCGACGGGCGTGACCCGAACGTCGAGCATCCCGGCGAGAAAATATTCCGCAAGGTGGCTTCGTCGCTGGTGATGCGCAAATCCACCCGTATTTCGCACGATTCGCTGGTGGTGTGACGCCAGATTGCGCGTCCGCTTTCTGATGCAGGCGGATTCGCGCGGGATTACGCGGATTTTTAAATCGGCTCGCATGTGATTGTTTCGCATGCGAGCCTTTGCTGTTTTCCCCTTCTCTATTGGCGTTGGCGTACGAAGACTCCTTGCGATGCAACACTCCGTAGAACCTTCCCAATTTTGTACAACGATGTAACAGTGATATATTCAACGTTGTAAATTACTGGAACAGCGGATTGAAAAGGAATAAACATGGCTGTTTACAACAATCCGGTCGTGCTTCAGCGTGCGGATCCATGGGTGCTCAAAGTCGACGGTGAATACTACTTCACCGGTTCGGATCCGGAGTACAACTGCATCGCCATTCGTCACGCATCCACCATCAACGACCTGCAGAAGGCACCGGAGACGGTGGTGTGGCGCAAGCATGAATCCGGCCCGGCCAGCATCTACATCTGGGCTCCGGAACTGCATCGCATCAATGGCGCTTGGTATATCTACTTCGCAGGCGCGGCAACGGATTTCGAGGCTTCAGGACTGCCGACGCACCGTATGTTCGTGCTGGAGAACACCGATGAGGACCCGACTTCCGACAACTGGGTGGAGAAGGGCCAGATCATCACCCCGATCGACTCCTTCTCGCTTGACGCGACCACCGAGGTGATCGATGGCGTGCAGTACCTGGTGTGGGCCCAGAAGGACCCGGATATCGAGGGCAACTCCAACCTGTACATCGCCAAGATGGCCAATCCGTGGACGCTGGAAAGCGAGCCGGTCATGCTCACCAAGCCGGAGTACGACTGGGAATGCATCGACTTCCTCGTCAACGAGGGCCCGGCCTTCCTGTTCCATGAGAACAAGATCTACATCACCTACTCCGCTTCCGGAACCGGCGTTCCCTACGCGGTGGGTCTGTTGACCGCAGAGCGTGGGTCTGATCTGCTGAACAAGGATTCCTGGACCAAGAGCCCGGTGCCGGTGTTCAAGACCTGCGCCGAAAACGGACAGTATGGCCCCGGCCATAACTCCTTCACCAAGTCCGAGGACGGCACGGAGGATCTGATGATCTACCATTGCCGGAACTACACGGAAATCAAGGGTGACCCGCTGTTCGATCCGAATCGTCACGCCCGCGTCGGCGTGGTGAAGTGGACAGAGGACGGTCCTGATTTCGGTATTCCTCAGGCCGACGATCTGTGGACTCCCGCTACGACCGACGTGCTGCCGGCCGATGGTGGCGAGCTTGCGGGGACTCCGGTTCAGCACTGAATCTGAAGACTAAATAATTGAAGTGAAACGTTCGGTGGCACGTTGGAATTAGCGGCGTGTCACCGATTTGTACAACGATGAAAATAGTTGTATAATCAAAATTACAACGTTGCAAATGAGCGTAGAAGCTCAGTAAGCGGCTGACAAAGGTGTTGCATAGCATCGCTGCACGGGTTGCTTATGGAAGGGTGGAATCTTGCAACGGTTGGAGGAAATTTCCCAGACAATAAGGTTTGGGAATGGAAGGAGAGATCTAATGAAGATCAAGAAGACGCTGGTTGCGGGCCTGGCTCTGTCCATGGTCGCGACCCTCGGCCTGTCCGGCTGCGGCAACAGCGACGACACTGAGACCACCGCCGACGGCAAGGTCAAGATCACGATGTGGCACGGCTTCTCCGAGGCCGATGGCAAGACCCTTGAGTCCATCGTCGACGACTTCAACGCGTCCCAGGACAAGTACGAGATTGACGCCCAGCTGCAGCCGTGGAGCACCATCGGCGAGACCATGGTCACCAAGGTTACCTCCGGCGACGGCCCGGACTTCGTTACCACCGGCGCCGACAACGGCCAGGGCTGGTCCATCGACGGCACGTTCCAGTGCGTCACCGATTTCTATGATGACGACCAGTATGAGACCGAGAACTACATCGATAATGTGGTCGACCAGATCACCTTCAACATCGACGGCTCCGAAGAGAAGTGCGGCGTTCCGATGGGCTACGCCCCGTCCGTCGTGTGGTACAACACCGACATGTGGGAGGCCGCTGGCCTGACCGACGCCGACGTTCCGCAGACCTGGGACGAGCTGCTCGAAGTCGCCAAGAAGCTCACCAAGTCCGACGGCTCCCAGTACGGCATCGCTCTGCCGGATCAGGCATGGGCACCGTGGATCAAGGGCAACGGCTCCGGCATCTACACCACCGACGGCAAGGTCTCCATCAACACCAAGGAAAACAAGGAATTCCTGCAGAAGATGCGTGACTTCTACAAGGGTGGCTACTCCGTCAGCGGCATGGATGAGACCGCAGCTCGTGAGTCCTTCGAATCCGGCCAGTCCGCGATGGTGATCGTCGGACCGTGGGAAGACCAGGCCGCAACCGACAAGGGCATCAACCACGATCTGTTCGGTGTTCCGGACGGCGACGGCACCTACAAGTACTCCGATGGCTCCACCGGCTCCAACATCGGTTCCACCGGTCTGTACTGGTGGGTCACCTCGCAGGTCGGCGACTCCGCCAAGAAGGCCGGCATCTACGAGTTCTTCAAGTTCTACAACAACCATGACAACCAGGTGAAGTGGTCCCTCGGCTCCGCATACCCGCCGAACAACACCACCGTCACCGAAGACGAGCTCTCCGAGCGTCCGCTGATCGCAAAGCTCTCCCAGTACACTGAGAAGTCCTACATCGGCATCGCAGGCCTCAAGGGCGGCTTCGGCGACATCCTGGCCAGCCTCAACACCGTAACCACCAACACGGTTCGTACTGACGACGACATCCAGGCTCTCCTCGATCAGGCCGAAACCGAAATTCAGGGTTACCTCGACGAATACAGCGCCGACTGACCTATGACCCCATGAGGGTGCCGCGCCAAGCGTCTCGCAAGACGCGGCACCCTCTATCATGTCCGTTCGTATAAAACATCAATTCGAGGTAAGCATGGCACAAGCAACTGCATCTCCACGAGGAGCGAAGCAGATGACCGAGAACAAGAAGGCCATCCAAGCGCGTAACCTGCGCACCGGCCTGCTGTTCACGGCTCCGGCTCTCGTCGTCCTCGCGATCTTCGTCTTCTATCCGGCAGTCAAGACGTTCATCACGTCGCTGACTTCCGACCGCATCAATCGAGCAGGCAAGTTCGTTGGCTTCGACAACTACATCAAGCTGTTCCAGAGCAAGGACTTCCTGACCGACGTCAAGAACACGTTGGTGTATGCAGTGGCCTACGCTCCGATCGTCGTGATTGTGGCTCTCGCTTTCGCCCTGCTGCTCAACCGCAAGGATCTCAAGTTCGTCGGTTTCTTCCGAACCTGCATGTTCCTTCCGTTCGTCATCTCCCTGACCGTCGCCGCAATCGCATGGAGCTTCATCCTTTCCCCGTCGCTCGGCCTGGTTCCCTACTGGATCCAGCAGCTGACCGGTGTTGCCCACACCGATCTTCTCGGTACCCGCGAAACCGCAATGGCGACCATCGTCTTCATCACCGTCTGGAAGAACTTCGGCTACTTCATGGTCATCTTCCTGGCAGGTCTGCAGGGCATCTCCGCCGAACTGTATGAGGCCGCATCCCTCGACGGCGCAAGCGCATGGCAGAAGTTCCGCTACATCACCCTGCCGGCCCTCCGCCCGACCTTCAACTACGTGGTCATCTTCGGTCTCATCGGTTCCTTCCAGGTCTTCGATCAGGTCTTCATCCTGACCTCCGGCGGTCCGGACCGCGCAACTGAAACCATCGTGTACCGTATCTACACCGAAGCGTTCGGCAACGGCAAGCTCGGTTACGCGTCCGCACTGTCTTACGTGCTGCTGATCATGACGCTCATCGTGGGCCTCATCCAGCTGTACACCAACAACAAGCATGAGAAGGAGGAGATCGCATGAGCACCGCAACTGCAGTATCCGTCTCCGCAGCACAGGAACAGGAAAACAAGCGCATCAACGCCGAGAACGAACGTCTGCGCAAGCAGGCGAACACCAAGCGTCTCATCGGCCTGGGCTTCAGCTACTTCGCGCTGATCCTCATCACCGTCATCATGCTGTTCCCGCTGGTGATCGTGGTTCTCGTCTCGTTCACTCCGAACGCCATCACCCAGACCTGGCCGCCGAAGCTGATCCCGAGCTCGTTCACGCTGGAAAACTACCAGTCGCTGTTCGAACGTCTGCCGATCGGCAGGGAAATGCTCAACACTGTCATCTTCGCCGGTGCCGTGACCATCATCTCCGTATTCTTTGACTCCCTCGCCGCATACGGCCTCTCCCGAGTGGACTTCAAGGGCCGCGGCCTGCTGCTCGCGGTACTGATCGCCACCATGATGATCCCGGGCATGGCCCTGCTCATCCCGGTCTACAAGCTGCTCGCATCCATGGGTCTCGTCAACAGCTACTGGGGCATCATCATCCCGCGTATGGCTGATGTCGGTGGCATCTTCCTGCTGCGTCAGTTCTTCATCTCCATCCCGAAGGACCTCGACAACGCGGCACGCATCGACGGCGCAGGCGAGTTCCGCATCTTCGCGCAGATTATTCTGCCGAACGCGGTGCCGGCCATCCTGACCGTGGGCATGTTCAACTTCATGGGCAACTGGAACGACCTGCTCTGGCCGTTGATCATGACCTCCAAGCCGGAAACCCGTACCATCACCGCAGGCCTGGCCATGCTCACCGGTCACGGTTCGTCGGTCACCCCGTACGGTGTGGTTATGGCTGGTGCGTTGATCTCTGCCCTCCCGCTGTTGGTGGTCTTCTTCCTGGTGCAGAAGCGCTTCGTTGAAGGCATCGCCATGACCGGCATGAAGTAAACATGACCGGCGTCCGCCAATCATGATTGATATCTGCCAATCATGATTGGCAAGAAATAAAACTTAACATTTCCCTCCTTTTCATCACAGTGCCAGTGGCACATGGAAGGCCGTGACGGTAGCTACTCCTGCCGTCACGGCCTTCTTGCATTTCTGTTCGGAATATTTTGGATTGCTTGGAATATTTCGGATTGTCCGGAATGTTTGAGCCATCCGTATTGTTTGGTCTGTTTGGTCTGTTTGGTCTGTCTGGTCTGTCTGGTCTGTCGTGCGGATTCTCAGCAAGCCGTGCGGATTTTTCATAAGTTATGTTGATTTCTGAGTCGTCGTGCGGATTCTATGCAAACTATGTGGATTCTCGAAGGCCTGTGTTGATTTCTGATGATCTGTGCGGATTTTCTGTGAGCTGTGCGGATTCAAAAATAGCGGGCAAACCATCTTCCTGATGTTCGAGAAGCCGGAATTGTTGGAATTCCAATGATTCTGATTTTGAAAACAGAAGAATTTGAACAAAAAACGTGTGTGCGAATCCGCACGGCTTGCTGAAAATCCGCACGACAGTCCAAAAATCCGTAAGGCCCGTTGAAAATCCGCACAGGTCTTCGAGAATCCGCACAGGTCTTCGAGAATCCGCACAACAACGCAGGAATCCGCACGGGCGGAATATGGAGATATGAAAAAACCTCGGCTGCTGCGAATCGAGTCGTGACCTTGATCGTCGATTTGAATTTCTTCGGTCGATGATCGGGGTACGTTTCAAATCGTTGCAGTAGCCGAGGTCTCCAGTATCCGCGGATTCGCCGTCAAGCGGATTTACTAGCTTGCAAATCCGCTATCCGGCAAAATCCGTTTGACGGCAGATTCGTCATTCGGCAAATCCGTCATTCGGCAAATCTGCTATCCGACGGCCGTCCGACGGCTATTCGGTGGAACCGGAATTGCCTCCGTCGGTATTGCCTCCGTCGGTATTGCCGCCATCCGTGTTACCACCGTCGGTGTTGCCGTCGTCGGTAGAATCACCGCTGCCAGTATTGCCACCAGAGCTCCCGCCGTTCGTGCCGCTATCGCCGCCGCTGCTGTCTCCTCCATCGCCGCCGGTACCGCCGCTGATTTCGGTACCCTGGCTTGTTTCAGGCGTGGTCTGGGTATTCTCTTCGGTTCTCGGAACGACTGTTTGCTGCTTGGAGTAGCTGCTTTGCGATCCGGTGCCCCACGTGCCATCGGAGCCGCCGATCTTGCCGTTGTCGGTCGGTTCCGTGAACGTGAGTACTTCTTGACCGTCCATGGCCAGGCTCATGAATTCTTGGAACAGATGCGAAGGATAGCCCGTCGACGACACGCCGTATCCAGCGAATTCCGGCACCTCCTGCGCGCTGCCGTCTTCCGCAGGATTCCAGATGGCCCACACGTTCAGCAATTGGGGGGTGTACCCCACGAAGGATGCGGCCTTCTCGTCGTTCGCGGTGCCGGATTTACCCGCCACCTGACGTCCTAGAACGTCGGCTACTCCCGCCGCGGTGCCATATGTGGTGGTTCCCTGCATCGCCTTCTGCACAAGATGGCAGTCGTTGGCGTCGAACACCTGCTGGTTCTCCTGTGTGGTCTTGTACAGTTCCTTGGTTCCGTCGGTGGAAGTCACACGATCGACAACATGCAGGGTGTTCTTCACTCCATCGTTCGCGATGGTGGAGTGGCCTTGCGCCAGGTCCCACACGGTGATGGCGTTGATGCCCAGAATGTTGTACGTGGTGGTTTCATCGATGTCTTCCTCGATGCCCGCCTGATGCGCGATCTTCGCGAAGTTCTCCGCGCCCAGATGCGAGTTCACCTCCATGAACACGGTGTTCACCGAGTTGGCGGTCGCCTGATACAGGTTGATGTACCCCCAGTTGTTGCCAAGCGCGTTCGGCACTTCGGCAGTGGTTCCCGGAGTGGTTTCGAAGGTGAGTCCGGAATTGCCGTTGAACAAGGTGCTGAAATTCACGCCTGACTGGGCAGCGCCCAACAGGCCGAACGGTTTCATGGTGGAACCCGGCTCGAACGTGGCCTGTGTCGCGTTGTTGAGCTGCTTGGTCAGATAATCGTTGCCGGCGTACATGGCTTTGACCGCGCCGGTGGACTGTTCGACGGCTATGCCACCCACCTCGATGCTTTCCGGCATGCCTTCCGGTCGAGTGTCTCCGACCTGCTGGATCTCGTCCTGCATGGTCTTGTCGAATGTGGTGATGATCTTGTATCCGCCGGTCTCAAGATCGTCGGCGGTGAAGGCGTTCGAATTGACGAGTTCGTTCTTCACGGCGGTCAGCAGATATCCGTTGGCTCCGGCCATCTGGTTGTTCTGCTGTTGCTCCACTACTTGGGGGAATTCGGCGCCGCTCTTATCGGAGGCCGTGATGTACCCGTCTTCCTCCATAATGCTCAGCACGCGGCTGAATCGCTTCTCCGCCTGCTCTTGGTCCACGGCCGGATCCCATGAGCTCGGTGCGGGGATGATGCCGGCGAGCATGGCCGCTTCGGGCAGCGTCAGGTCTTTGGCGTCCTTGTTGAAGTATGCCTTTGCCGCCGCTTGGATGCCGTATGCGCCACGACCGAGGTAAATCGTGTTCATGTAATTGCACAGCACTTCGCTCTTGTCTTGCTGCTGCGCGATTTTGATGGCCAGGAACGCTTCCCGGAGCTTGCCGGAATATGTGGTGGTTTCGCCTAGATAGTAGCGTTCCGCATACTGCTGTGTGATGGTTGAACCACCCTGACGGCTTCCCGTGGTCAGATTGGTATAGAGCGCTCGTGCGATGCCCGTCAGATCGATGCCCTTGTTGGTGTAGAAGGACCGGTCTTCGGATGCGACGATCGCATTGCCAACGTAATCCGGCAGTACGGCGCAGTCGATAATCTCACGGTTCTGCTCCGCATAGCTTCCGATTTCGGTGGTGCCGTCGGAATAGTAGACGGTGGTTTTTTCGGCAAGCGCGAATTTTTCCGGTTCCGGGATTTCTGTGGTGATGTACAGGTATGCGAACAGACCTATTCCCGCCGCGATAAGCACCGCGAAAATACCCAACACCCACTTCAGGATGAGTTTCCCGCGCTTTTTTCCGCGATCTTTCTTGGGGCCGTTCGTGCGATGCGCTCCGTGGCCTGGGCGGCGGCGTGCGCTGTTGGATGCGTCGCTCCGTTCGCTCTGACCGCTGCGCGTCCGTGTGCCGGCGGAACGCGAACTTATGCTACGTGTGTGTGAAACCATAGGTTCCACCGTAGCCGCATGTCCTGAAAAACATCACGGAAGGGGGCGTGATTGAGGGGGGTATGGAGGATACTTATGCAGCTCTTTTACAAATCGACAGTGTTCTGTCGACTGTCGCAATACAGCCGTTATTCAGGCTTTTGTCAGCATTTCAAACGCTTTTTTGTCGTTTCGAAGGTATGCTTGAGGATTGGTATACCGATAAACGTCATACATATGGGGAGCCGTTTCATATGAGTATTCGTGTAGCTATAGCCGGTGTGGGCAATTGCGCTTCGTCGCTGGTTCAGGGTGTTGAATATTACAAGGACACCAAGGATGAGGATAAGATTCCCGGCTTGATGCACAACAACTTCGGAGGATACCGCGTTCATGACATCGAATTCGTCACGGCGTTCGACGTTGACGCTCTGAAGGTTGGCAAGGATTTGTCGGAGGCCATCGAAGCGTCCCAGAACAACACCATCAAGTTCGCCGACGTGCCGAACCTGGGCGTCGAAGTGCTGCGTGGACCGACCAACGACGGTTTGGGCGACTACTACCGTGAGATGATTGAGGAATCGGACGCTGAACCGGTCGACGTGGCTCAGGTGCTGCGCGACAAGCAGGTCGACGTGCTCGTCTCCTACCTGCCGGTCGGCTCCGAACAGGCCGACAAGGCATACGCTCAGGCCGCCATGGACGCGGGCTGCGCGTTCGTGAACTGCCTTCCGGTGTTCATCGCGTCCGATCCGGAATGGGCGCAGAAATTCCGCGACGCAGGCGTTCCGATCGTCGGCGACGACATCAAATCCCAGGTGGGCGCGACGATCACGCACCGCGTGATGGCCCGTCTGTTCGAAGACCGCGGCGTGCGCCTGGATCGTACGTACCAGCTCAACGTCGGCGGCAACATGGACTTTATGAACATGCTGCAGCGTTCGCGACTGGAATCCAAGAAGATCTCCAAGACTCGCGCCGTCACCTCCGTGGTACCGCATGATATGGAATCACGCAACGTGCATATCGGCCCGTCCGATTACGTGGCTTGGCTCGATGACAGGAAGTTCGCTTTCGTGCGCCTTGAGGGTACCACGTTCGGCGATGTTCCGCTGAGTCTTGAATACAAGCTGCAGGTTTGGGATTCCCCGAATTCCGCCGGTATCGTGATCGATGCCGTCCGTGCGGCCAAGATCGCCCTCGACCGTCATCTGGCCGGTCCGATCCTGGCTCCGAGCGCCTACTTCATGAAGTCTCCGGCCGTTCAGCATGAGGATGGCGAGGCTCGCCGCCTTGTTGAGGAATTCATCAAGGGCAATGTCGAAGGCACCGAAGAGCAGCTTGACGCCGATGTGGCCGCGGCCAAGGCCGCGGGCAAGGACGTCTGGCGTGCCTGAGTTGAACGCGTTTCGTGTGATGTGCGCAAGATAGCAAAACGAAACGAGGGGCTGCGAATCGTTGTGGATGATTCGCAGCCCCTCGCCATATGTAATCGCTCAAGATTGTGGTTCGCGAAAATTGCGGTTTGCGGACGATGCGACGAGAAACACATCCCGCGAACCGCAATCGGATAGTCGTCCGGATGGTCGTCCGGATGGTCGTCTGATAGTCATCCGATGACCGAGAGATCGCCGGAAGGCTACTTCTTGAGCAGCGGTTCCACCTGCTCCTCGTACGCGGTCAGGGCGGTGTCGATCACATTGTGCATGTCGTAGTACTTGTACGTGCCCAAACGTCCGCCGAACACGGTCTTCGGCTCGGCCTTGGCGAGCTCCTCGTAGCGCGCGTACAGTTCCTTGTCGGCCTCGGTGTTGATCGGGTAGTAGGGCTCGTCGCCACGCTCGGCGAAACGGGAGTACTCCTCCCACACCACGGTCTTGTCCGGATTCTGGTTTTCGGCACGTTCCGGATTGAAGTTCTTGAACTCGATCGCACGGGTGTACGGCACGTCGGAATCGGAGAAGTTCATGACCGGGCATCCGAAGTGGTCGCCCTCATCGTAACGGACTTCCTTGAAATCGACGGTGCGCCACTTCAGCTCGCCAAGAGAATAATCGAAATAACGATCGACCGGGCCCGTGTACACGACCGGCACGCCGGCTTCGGCCAGAGCCTTCTTGTTGTACGGCTGGGATTCGTCGAAGAAGTCGGTTTCCAGCGAGACTTCGATACGCTCGTCGTCGATCATGCGTTCCATCCACGCGGTGTAGCCATCGGTCGGCAGACCCTCCCACGTGTCTTTGAAATAACGGTTGTCGTAGTTGAAACGCACCGGAAGACGGTTGATGATGCCAGCAGGAAGATCCTTTGGATCGGTCTGCCACTGCTTGCCCGTGTAGTTCTTGATGAACGCCTCGTACAGCGGACGTCCGATCAGGCTGATGCCCTTGTCGTTCAGATTCTGCGGATCGGTACCCGCCAGCTCGCCGGCCTGCTCGTCGATCAGCTTCTTGGCTTCGGTCGGGGTGTAGGAGGCGTGGAAGAACTGGTTGATGGTGCCCAGGTTGATCGGCAGCGGATATACCTCGCCATCATGCGTGGCGTACACGCGATGCACGTAATTCGTGAAGCTCGTGAACCTGTTCACGTAATCCCACACGCGCTTGTTGGACGTGTGGAACAGGTGCGCCCCGTACTTGTGGATTTCGGCGCCGGTCTCCTCATCGACATACGAGTAGGCGTTGCCGCCGATATGGTTGCGCACATCGATGATACGCACGCTCACGCCCAGGCGTTCCACGGCCTGCTGTGCCACGGTCAGACCGAACAGGCCCGCGCCCACGACCACGAGATCCGGATATTCCACTGCGTCAGTCATAAGAAAAACCTTCCAGATGAGTCAAACACACACGAGCCGTGTGCGATTCCAGAATAAGTGTACCCGCGAAGCCTTATCGACGTGACGTGCCGTGACCCGCGCGATTCGATAAGTCCGGGCATGGTGTACACTTGACTCTTGCCTCCGCGTGGCGGTATGTCACCCAACTCCCCCAGGGCAGGAATGCAGCAAGGGTAAGTGGCCTCTTCCGGGTACGTGGAGGTTTTTCTATATGCTCACGCCTTCCATACGGATGCTCGGCATGCATTTCGGTATATGCAACGGGCTTCCTTCCACGGTATTGGCGGTGCCGTATTCTCGATGAGTATGACCAACGAATTCAAGCCGCTCATCCGTGATCCGCATCAGTCGGCGAATATGCTGCAAGAGCCGCCCCGGCCGGAGTCCCGAGCATTTCCGGGAAACGATGTGCGGGGTACTGATCCGACGGAACGCGAAATCAGCAGGAAGGTCGCCGAACTCGATCCCTTGATTCGCCGTCCGCTGGTGTCCAGCATGGTGCTGTGCGTGGTGTTCGGTCTGATTCTGCTGGCCTGTGCCGCAGGCGTCTGGTGGCTGGGCGTGCGCACGTTGGAAGGCCAAAGCTATGAAGACATGGTGTGGTCCCAGTTCGCGCAGGCGTTGCCGGCATGGCTGCAGCCGGTGGTGAACGTATTCGTCGTCTTTGATGTGGTGGCTCCGGTGAGCTATGCCATGATG
>CAVEVJ010000326.1:0-3745 GCA_963619075.1 Acidaminococcaceae bacterium | reverse complement strand
CAATTCACTGGACGTCGTCTCGCATCGATACCTGTACCGTTTGACGGCGCGTGCGCACCGCGCGATCGAAGCTCTGCGCCGTCTGGAAGACACCACACAGACATTGTCAGGCGCGCAGGCCAACAGCATCATTATGGAAATCGAGCATGCACGAATGCAATTGACCGCCGACCCGCGTGAACGCATCAAACTGCTGAAGAAAGACATTGCGGAACGCCAGAGGGAAATTGAAGAGCTCGAACACAGCGAAACCATCGAAAAACTGACGTCAGAGCAGATCAGCGACATCATCAACGTCATTCACAACACCCTTCGTGGAGTGCCGGTCGATCTACATGAACTGGCGCTTGCGGAACGTGACAGCGGCGATGCCCTTCGACGACGCATGCAGGCGGGGACCATGAGCGTGGAAGACATTCTTTCCGCCTATCATGGCGAATACCGTAAGTCGTTTCGTGAGTCGGATAGCGGAAGACGCTTCGAAGACGCTTTCCAAGTCATCGTCACCGATGAAGGAAGACGGCAAATCGACGACGCGGTGCGCGACATTGCGAAGAATCCGTATCTGGATGGTGAACCGGGAACGTTGCTGAGCCAGGTTCGTTCCGAGCTTGAACGGATCTACGAAGGAATCGAAGACGTGCGCAGGCAGACACGAGCCTCCGACGAAGCCATCAGTCGTTTGGTTCGTCAACAGACCGACACCCGATACCGCACCATGCTGGCAACGTTGAACCAACTGTTCGCAAAAACCAGCGACGAGGCCAAAGCGAACCCGAATGCAGCCGACCGGCCGTATGACACAGGTACCGGACTGTCTCAAATTGCGGTCTTGCCGACCAAACCAGCGAAGACCATGGTTCGAAGTACCACTGTGGCGTTGAAGAACAATGTGCCGCCGGCCCAGCGACCTGATCTAACATCCATGATCGAAGTGGGCGGTCCACGTCTTCGTCGCATAATCGGTCTGATTCGGCAAAACCCCGTTATGACGGATGACGAAACACGAGTGGACTTCGCGCAGAGCTTCAACAGGTTGCCGGAACACGAACGCCGGGAGAGTGAGATCATAGGGCTCCTCGGTGCACTGCGCACGGAGGAAGGTCCGCAATACGCGCTCTGGCATTGCGTCGCGCTCGATGGAACGGTCAGAACATGGCGTACAAAACCGCTATTCACTACATTGCAGACACTTGACGGCATCATTCAGGAAGGCTGAAACGGATGGCAGACGACATCATGGGAAGCATTGAAGATGCGGAAGATGGGATCTTTCCGCACTCAGAACCGATGACCCTCTTCGATGGAGACAAGGGAGATATGAGCGCCGATGCGCGCATGGCGGCGATAGCCTTGAAAAGGGAACGCTATATCGGAGAGGATCTGTTCTACCTCGTCAAAGACAACCTCGAAGCGGTCGAACGCTCATTGAACAACGACATGCTCCGTCTAATGACGAACGAGAAATACCATGTCATGTATGCAGCTCCTGTCAACAGCGAGGAAATCGGTATCCGATCGTTGAAAACCCGCGCCAGTCTCAGTCGGGAAGATGCATCCTTGCTCGCGTTTCTACGTATCCGCGTACTCGAATATGAGAACCAGAAGACGCCCGTGCCGGATTGGCAGGTCAGTCGGGATGAAATACGTGCCGCGCTTACCACGGGAGCGGGCTATCTTGCTGGCGGAAACGATGAGGAGGGTACATCCAAAAAGATCTCAGCCGCAGTGTCCCGCATGATCACTTATGGGTATCTTGATATGACCGACGATGACGAGATGCTATGTATCACGCCGCTGGTCCCCATCGTCCTCGACCGAAACCTTGCCGATGAATGGCTTGGCGCGGATGTGAGCATCACAGACATCTCCGCATTGGAAGAAGACGAAACGATCGACGAAGAGGAACGATGAAGATGGAAAACGACATGAAAATCGTGGCTGACCGTTGGATGTTGGAAAGTCGCCAACTCGTTAATTGGGGTTCATATGACGGGTATCAGGAATTCAAACCATCCATTGACGAACACGTGCCGGTAACACTTCTGGCAGGAGCCAGCGAATCCGGCAAATCCACTCTGGTCGACGCACAGATCTCCTTGCTGTACCCCAGTGGCACGCCGTATAACAAAGCCTCCAATTCGGGCCGTTCCGAACGTAATGACTATACATATCTGCGCGGCATGATCGGAGTCGGAGACAGCGCGGACGGCGAAAAACCCGTTTTTCTGCGCGGACGAGATTCCAATGGCACGCCGCAATCCATATGGGGAGCCATCGTTGACACCTACGTGAACCGTACCGACGGAGGCATGCTGTCCTGCGCCAAATTCCTCTATCTATCCGCCGGCGACGGCAAGGATGAAGTGCGCCGGCGGTATGTTGCATGGGACGGCAAAATCGACCCACGCGCCATGGACCAATACCGTGATACGCCGTTTACCGCAAATATGTTCAAGAAGACATATCCGGAGTGCAGCGTCTTTCCCAACGCCAACGCGTTCCACGCATATGTCTGGCATGAGATGGGGCTAAGCGCCGAAGCATGCCGGCTGCTGCATAAAGTTCAATCCGCGGATGCGCCGTCGAGACTCGACGACATTTTCAAACAAGGCGTGCTCAACGTGCCTGAAACACTTGGACTTGCGCAAGACGCCGTTGACGATTACGACCGATTCAATGAAAACTTCCACAGCATGGAAAGCAAGGCTCGCCGCGTTGAGAAGCTTCATAACATTCAATCGAAGTACGATGCATACTGCGAACACATGACCCATCTACGTGAGTATGAAGCGTTGGATCCAAACGATGCGCGAGGGGTCGAAATGCTTGCGGCATGGACCTCTTCGCGCATGTCCAGTGAGGTTCGCGCTGGACTGCCCGCGGCCGAGCGGGCGCTTAAACGGCAGGAGCGGAATCTGCAGGAAGCCCAATCGCGAATCGCCGATCTGAACAGGCAACGCGAAGTCGTCAACGACCGTATCAAAGGCATTGACGGTGGTGCGACGCAACGATTGTCCGACGATCTGGAACATGCCCGTCAGAATATGCGGGACGTTCGTGCGCAACGTCAACGTATCGCGGAAAAATTCGAGAGCGTCGAAGGAACGCTGCCTGCGGATGAGGCATCATGGAATACGAAAAAGGATGCTTTGGCGCAATCCATGGAAATGTTCGACGCGCGTATGGGCGAGCTGGAATCCAAACGCGACCGTGTCATCAGCGAGCGCGCGGTGCTTAGCCGTGAATGCGATCAGTTGCGTCGCGATTATGAGCGTAAGCGTAGCCAGAAGACACGTATCACCCAGTCCATGGATGAAGCACGTGCGCTGCTTGCGCAAGCCGTGGGGCTGGACGTTCTGGAGCTTCCGTATGTGGCTGAGCTGATGGACGTGAAGCGGGGTGAAGAGCGTTGGCGTGCCGCGATGAACGTTGCGTACGCGTCGATTGCGCAGACCATTCTCGTTGACAAACGGCATGAGCGTGGATTTGCCGAGAAGGTCAGCGCCATCGATTCGTCTGCGATGATTCGTCGTACATGGCGGTTTGTGGATGTGGATGAACATTACGATTGTTTCGTTAATGACGGTTGCATGTCGTCGAAGTTGCAGTTCCGCGAGGATTCGCCGTTCGTTGGATGGTTGCGGCAGCAGGCGGCGTCGGATCGTTTGGATGCGTTGTGCGTGCAACATATCGATGATGGTGATCGTGAGCGTCGTCAGGTGCAGATGGACGGCCAGATTAA
>CAVEVJ010000325.1:0-2550 GCA_963619075.1 Acidaminococcaceae bacterium | reverse complement strand
CACCATGTGGGTGGCGGTGTGCGATCGCGCGATCGCGCCACGGCGTTCGAGATCGATGTTGGCGTTGACTTCGGCGCCGACCACCAAGGTGCCTTCGGTCAGGCGGCACTGGTGCACGATAAGGTCCTTGATGGGCTTCTGCACATCGTCGACCTCAAGCACGGCTCCGTCGTCGGAGAGAATCTCACCCTGATCGGCGAGCTGGCCACCGGACTGCGCGTAGAACGGGGTGCGGTCCAGAATGACCTCGATATTGGCCGGACCGGTCACCGCTGGGACGGAACCCTTGCCTTCCTGCATGATGCCGAGCACCTTGGCGCGGGCGGACATGTCGGTGTATCCGAGGAAGTCGATCGGCTGCAGCAGGGTCTTCTTGAAATCGTCGTACACGGAGAGATCCACGTTATGGCGCTTCTTGAGGGCGTCCGCGCGGGCACGGCTCTTCTGCTCGGCCATGAGCTCGCGGAACTTGGCTTCGTCGACCTTCACGCCCTGGTCCGCGGCCATCTCAAGCGTGATCTCGATCGGGAATCCATAGGTGTCGTGCAGCTTAAATGCGTCTTCGCCGGAGACGAAGTCGGAACCGGCCTGCTTGGCCTTGGACACAGCCATATCGAAGATCTCGGTGCCGGATTCGAGGGTACGGCGGAACGCGTCCTCCTCACCGTATGCGGCTTCGGAAACGTCATGGAAGGTCTCGTTGAGTTCCGGATAGCTCGGCTCCATGACGGCCTTGGACGTCGGCAGAAGCGTCGGCATGACGGCCTCGGTCACGCCAAGCTCGCGCATGGCCTTGACGGTGCGACGAAGCAGACGACGAAGCACGTAGCCTCGGCCGTTGTTGGACGGGCGCACGCCATCGGACATGATCATCAGTGCGGAGCGCACGTGATCGGCCACGATGCGGAAGCGAACATCCATGGCTTCGTCATCGCCGTAGGTACGGCCGGACAGCTTCTGGGCCGCTTCGATCACAGGGAAGACCTCGTCGGTCTCGTAGATGTTCTGCTTGCCCTGCATCAGGTAGGCAAGGCGTTCCAGACCAGCGCCCGTGTCGATGTTCTTGTTTTCGAGCTCGCCCACGATATGCAGGTCCGTCTTGGACTTGACGTTGTCGACCTCAAAGTTCTCGAACACGAGATCCCAGATCTCGATATAGCGGTTCTCGTCAGCGATCGGGCCGCCCTCGACACCGTATTGCGGGCCGCGATCCACGTAGATTTCGGAGCACGGGCCGCCAGGGCCAGGGCCACCGGTGGTCCAGAAGTTGTCTTCCATGCCCATGATCTGGATATGCTCGGGATCGACGCCTTCGTTGCGCCACATCGAGCGGGCTTCCTCATCATCGGTGAAGGTGGTCATCCACAGCTTCTCGGGATCGAAGCCGTAGCCGCCCTTGTCCTGCGGGGTGGTCAGCAGCTCGTAGGCGTAGTGAATCGCCTCTTCCTTGAAGTAATCTCCGAAGGAGAAGTTGCCGAGCATCTGGAAGAACGTGCCGTGACGGGTGGTCTTGCCCACCTCGTCGATGTCGAGGGTGCGCACGCACTTCTGGTTGGATGCCATGCGGCTCTTCGGCGGGGTCTGCTCTCCCATGAGGTATGGGATGAACGGAACCATGCCCGCGATGGTGAACAGCGTGGTCGGGTTCGGTGAGATCAGAGATGCGGACGGCACGACAAGATGGTCGTGCTTTTCGAAATAGTCAAGATAGCGCTTCGCGATTTCAGAAGTGCGCATATGAGTTTGAGCTCCTTGTATTGTTGGAGGACCTTATGCCCTCCAAGCATGTTCGTTGATGGTTCCGGATGGTCTGTATGCTTATGGATCAGTCGGCTGAATCAGTCGATCGTGGCCGCATACTTGGTGTTGAGTTCAGCCTCGCGGGCTCGGCGTGTGGCGTTGAACTCATTGACCAGACCTTCAAGCGTGCGCATGGTCACATGATCCTGATCCGGACCGAGGAGAAACTCCCTTGCGACGGCAGGCGTATTGGCTTTGACGTAGGCCTGCGCCTTGGTGACGGCCACCACGCCGATGCCCACGCCGATCGAGATCCAGAATAGACGTTTGAACATCACTCCCCCTTGTTGACCGTGGAACGGTTGATGTTCTGCTGGTTCAGGAACGATTGTGCCGTGGACTTCAACGCGTAGACGGTCGACGCCACCTTGATGACCGGCTTGCCCAGGAACGACCCGTACAGGTCGGTGAGCGCGCCGACGTTGGTGGCCGTAGTGGATGCTGCCGCGGAAATCTTGTTGACGTCTTCCAGGGACTTATTGACCTGCTGGACGGTGGTAACGCCTTCGTCCAGCGCCGGAATCGCATGGTCGCCGGTGTTCTTGACGGTTTCGGCGATCTGGTCGAACAGCTTTCCGAGACGGATCAGCGGGTAGATCATGAAACCGGCGAGAATCGCGAACGCGATTGCCGCAATCAGACCGGCGATTTCTCCAACACCCATCTTGTACCTCTTTTCAGCTTCGCGGTGTTCCACGAACACAATACCTGCACAACAGTAGTGAAAAGCCCCGACTGAAGGCAAATCAC
>CAVEVJ010000324.1:0-2523 GCA_963619075.1 Acidaminococcaceae bacterium | reverse complement strand
TGTATGTGATCAAATAAAGGTGTCCAGCGTCGGCACTTGTTTCTGTACACCCTGAGCGTTCAATTTGGACAGTGTCGTCGGTGGTGGTGCCGGTGGGATGAGAACACCGGCATCGTCCGGTTCCTTGGTAGATTCCCGAGTGCTTATCAACCAAACCGATGGTTCCCGGGAGGAAAGGAAATGACGACACCGGTGTGTGTTCAACAGCGTATCAGGCAGCTCGACCGCCAAGGTTTGACGCATAAGGAGATATCACGAAGGCTCGGCGTATCGCGCACGACTGTGGTCAAGCACGCCAACCACGGGGATTATTCGCCCAGGCCATCGAATGGCGCGCGACCGGGCAGGTCGCTGGTCGACGACGGGTACGCCGCCGTCGTCGACGGATGGCTGACCGCCGATCTGCGCATGCCGGTCAAGCAGCGCCATACCGCGACCCGCGTGTACGAGAGGCTCGTGGCGGAATGCGGATTCACGGGCTCGTACTCGTCGGTGCAGCGCCGGGTCAAACGTTGGAGGCAGGAGCGTCGCGCGCAGTCGGACGGCTTCGCCGAGTCGGAGTGGTCGCCGGGAAGCGCCCAGGTCGATTTCGGCCAGGCGCGGGCCGTGGTCGCGGGCGTGGAGCGGGTCGTGCATTTCCTGGCGGTGTCGTTCCCGTATTCGAACATGCGCTGGGCGGTGGCGTTGCCGGGCGAGACCGCGGAATGCGTGTGCCAGGGTCTGCCGGAGGTGTTCGAGAGGACGGGCATGACGCCCAGGGTGGTGGTGTTCGACAACGCCACCGGCGTGGGCCACCGCAACGCCGACGGCACGGTCACCCAGACCCGCCTGTTCTCCCTGTTCTGCGCGCGCTACGGGTTCGAGCCCCGGTTCTGCAACCCGTGTTCCGGCCATGAGAAGGGCAGCGTGGAGAACGCAGTCGGCTTCGTCCGGCGCAACCTGATGGTGCCGATGCCGTCGGCCGAGGGCTTCCGGGCGTTGACCCGCGTGTGGCTCGACGCGTGCGAACGCGTCGCCGGATCGGACCATTACCGGCACGGCGTTCCGGTGAGGGATCCGTTCGAGGCGGAGAAGGACCACATGCTGCCCTTGCCCGGCGTCCGTTTCGACCCGTGCGACTGGAGGAGCGTGAAGGCCGACAAGACAGGCTCCGTCGTCATCGACGCGAACCGGTATCCGGCCGGTCCGAAATGGCGCTCGATGCGTCTGCGGGCCGGGGTGCGCGTCTTCGAGATAGAGCTTCGCGATCCCGACGGCGGGCATATCGTCACGTTGGAACGCGTGTGGGGGAAATCGACGAGGACCCAGGCGGATCCGACGAGCCTGCTCGCAATCATCGCGCGCAAGCCGCGCATATGGGGCGAAAGCCCGATCAGGAGCGATTTCCCCGGGACCGTGCGTTCCCTGCTCGACCGCATGGACGGGCGCGCGCGGGCCAACCCGCTCGACGACATCCGCGCCGTGGCCGCCGAATGCGGGTCCGCCGCCACCGTCAAAGCGGTGGAGACCGTCATCGACGCCGGACGGACCATCGACCGCGCGGCGATCGCCACATGCGCCAGACGCATCCTCGAAGGCAGGACGGCCGAAGGCGGGCAGGACCTGAAACGCTATGACAAATACATGGAGGAGACCGAATGGGCACACGAGGCGGACAGCCACGCAAACGCGGCGGGCGCGTGGTCGACAAGGCCACGCCCGAACGGGTCATGGAACTCGCGCGGAACCTGCCATTGACCCACTGCGTGCTGCGCGACGCCGTCGGGAACGCGACCCCGGGCCGGCTCGGCTTCCTCGCCAACCTGTTCGAGAGGGAGAACGCGAGCCGCGCCGAATCCAAACGCCGGCGGCTGCTCGAACAGGCCGGCTTCCCCCAGAACAAGACCCTTGACGGCTACGACTGGGGCATGGCCTCGTTCCCATCCGACTGGGGGCGTGAGCAGCTGGAAAGCCTGGATTTCGTCGACCGGGCCGAGGACCTCGTGCTCCACGGCGACGTCGGCTGCGGCAAGACCCACCTGGCCATCGCGATCGGCGTGCTCGCCTGCCAGCGCATGATTCCCGTCAGGTTCTTCACCGCCTCGAGCCTGGTCATGCGGCTGAGGAAGGCCAAGGACGAGAACCGGCTGGACGCCGAGCTCAGAACGATCGGCAGGGCCGGGCTGGTCATCATCGACGAGCTCGGCTACCTGCCCATCGACATCGACGGGGCCGGGCTTCTGTTCCAGGTCATCGCGGACAGCTACGAGACCCGCAGCGTCATCCTCACCTCGAACCTCGAGTTCAGCAGGTGGGGCGACGTGTTCGGCGACGGGGACATGGCCGCCGCGGTCATCGACCGCATCGTGCACCACGGCGGGATCGTCCGTTTCCATGGCGAATCCTACCGGAACAGACACGCCCTCATGAAATAAACCAACCAAACAACAAAACAAAGAACCAGCCACCGACGGTGTTCAAGTTGGACGCCGACCGTGTTCAGATTAAGTGCTGAAAGCGTCCACCTCGATTTGACAAAATACA
>CAVEVJ010000323.1:0-2906 GCA_963619075.1 Acidaminococcaceae bacterium | reverse complement strand
CTATCGTGCGGGAATAGGTGCAAGAACCACGGCCAGCCATACCTGCTCGCTGGGGTCGGCGGATAACGCCTATTTCTTCCATCTCACCAAGCTGCTCAAGGCCGCGCACATCAATTTCGCATGTGCGCCTACGGAGAACCTGTATCTTCAGGGCCGTCAAGACACCTTCCCGAAGCGTCGCGGCATCACCCGCGTCAAGGAACTCACCGAAGCCGGCGTGAACGTGTCTTTGGGGCAGGATTCCATGCAGGATCCATGGTATCCGGTCGGCAACGGCAATATGATGCTCATTCTTGACTATGTGTTGCATCTGGCGCAGATGATGAGCTTCGAGGAGATTGACGACGCGCTGAAGTTCCTGACCGTCAACGGCGCCACCACGCTGGGCCTGCGTGACTCTTACGGTTTGGAACCCGGCAAGAGCGCGAACTTCATCGTTCTGGACGCGTCCTCGGTATTCGATGCGGTATATGAACGCTGCTCCGTGGTGCGTTCGGTACGCGAAGGACGCACGCTGTTCACCCGCAGCGAGTCGATCGACACCGATCTGGAGCTGCTCACGCTCTGACACGTACGCCCCGGGCATACCGGTAAAGAAAGCAACAAGAAAGCGGCCGTCCAAGACGACATATGGTCTTGGACGGCCGCTTTTTCGACGATTTCAGTCGTCAGACGGTCGGAACCTATCCAGCTTCCGACGTTGCGGTCTCCTCTTCCGAGGCATTCTGCTCGACCGCCGCATCATCGACTTCGAAGTGTTCCGAATCGTTCTGTGCTTCGGTCGCGGCAGACTCTTCGAACGACTCGCCCGTGAAGGTGAACTCGCCGAGGATGCCTTCGCCTTCGGCGTCGACCTTCACACGCTGTCCATCTTCGAGGTCTCCCATGAGGATCTTCTCCGAAATGGCGTCCTCGATGTCACGCTGGATGACGCGACGCAACGGACGGGCGCCAAGCAGCGGATCGAAGCCCTTCTGGGACAGCAGATTCTTGGCCGCGTCCGTCAGCTCGAGCGACATGTGGCGATCGAACAGACGATCGTTGAGCTGCTTGACGTCAAGGTCGACGATCTGACGCACCTGCGGCTCGGTCAGCTGCTTGAAGACGATGATGTCGTCCAAACGGTTCAGGAACTCCGGGCGGAACTGCTGCTTGAGTTCCGAAGAGACCTGATCCTTCATGCGCTGGTAGCTCGACTCCGTGTTGACGCCGAGGTTGAAGCCGGTGTTGGCGGCCTTGGCGATGTCACGGGTTCCGAGGTTGGTGGTCAGGATGATGATGGTGTTCTTGAAGTCCACCTTGCGTCCTTGGCCGTCGGTCAGATGGCCGTCATCCAACACCTGCAGCAACGTGTTGAAGATATCCGGATGCGCCTTTTCGATCTCATCGAACAGCACCACGGAGAACGGCTTGCGACGCACCTTTTCGGTGAGCTCGCCGCCTTCCTCGTAGCCGACGTATCCCGGAGGCGCTCCGAACAGACGCGAAGCCGCGTACTTTTCGGAGAATTCCGACATGTCGACGCGAATCAGCGCGTCCTCGTCGTCGAACAGGAACTCCGCAAGGGTCTTCGCCAGCTCGGTCTTGCCGACACCGGTCGGTCCGGCGAAGATGAACGAGCCGGAAGGCCTCTTCGGATCCTTCAAGCCGACGCGGGCGCGACGGATGGAACGGCTCAGCGCAGAAACGGCCTCGTCCTGGCCGATGATGCGCTTATGCAGCTCGGATTCCATGTTCATGAGCTTCTTGGATTCGGCCTGGGTGAGCTTGAACACCGGAATGCCCGTGGTCTGGGAGATAACCTCGGCGATCACGTCCTCGTCCACGACCATCTTCACATCGGATTCGCCCTCGCGCCAGGAGGATTCCTTCTCCTTGCGCTCCGCTTCGACCTTTTCCTGCTTGTCGCGCAGTTCAGCAGCCTTTTCGAAGTCCTGGTCCTTGATGGCCTGGTCCTTCTCAGCAGCCAGCTTGGCAACCTTCGCGTCAAGTTCCTTGAGCTCAGGCGGCGCGGTCAGTCGGCGGATGCGCAGGCGTGCTCCGGCCTCGTCGATCAGGTCGATGGCCTTATCCGGCAGGTGACGGTCCTGAATGTAACGGCTGGACAGTTCAGCCGCGGACTGCAGTGCGCCGTCCGTGATCGTCACACGATGGTGATTTTCGTAACGCTCGCGCAGGCCTTTCAGAATCTCGATGGTCTCCGCGATGCTCGGCTCATGCACCTGAATCGGCTGGAAACGGCGTTCCAGCGCGGCGTCCTTCTCGATGTACTTGCGGTATTCGTCGGTGGTGGTGGCGCCGATGGTCTGCAGCTCGCCGCGTGCCAGCATCGGCTTGAGCATATCGGACGCGCCCAGAGCGCCATCCGCGGAGCCAGCGCCCACGATGGTGTGGATCTCATCGATGAACAGCACGATGTCGCCACGGATCTTGATTTCCTTGAGTACCTTCTTCAGGCGTTCCTCGAAATCGCCACGGTAGCGCGAACCCGCCACCATCGAGCCCAAGTCCAGGGAATAGACCTGCTTGCCCTTGAGCGTCTCCGGAACGTCGCCGGAGTTGATCTTCTGCGCAAGGCCTTCGACCACGGCGGTCTTTCCAACGCCCGGCTCGCCGATCAGCACCGGATTGTTCTTGGTACGGCGGCTAAGCACCACCATCACGCGCTCGATCTCATCCGAACGTCCGATCACCGGGTCAAGCTTGCCCGATGCCGCCTCCGCGGTCAGATTGCGGCCGAACTGGTCGAGGATGGCGGACCCGTTCTGGTTACGGCGGTCCTGCACGCCGCCGGCATTGGCCAAATCGCCCTTGCCGTCCGACTTGCCATCGCCGGAGTTGCCACGAATCAAATCGATGGTGGCGCTCCTGAGTTCGCCAAGATTGACATCCATCTTGATCAGAAC
>CAVEVJ010000322.1:0-6042 GCA_963619075.1 Acidaminococcaceae bacterium | reverse complement strand
GTTACGTTCATGCCGATCCATGCGTTTTTCTTGATGGTCACCCTGCCATAGGTATACATGGAATGGCGCGCGTTGAAATCATGGTTGATGGTCGCGATGCGAACGCCCGGCGCCACTTGTACTCCGTCGCCGAACTCAATGCCGCCCGAAGCGGACAGGATGGCGGAATGATTGATGAACACGCCTTTGCCGAACGTCACACGGTTGCCGAAGTCGCAGGTGAACGGCGTCAGGATGCGTACGTCATTGAGTTTGCGGCCGAACAGCTCCTCGAGATGGTCTACGTAGCTTGGATCGTTGGGCAGGAGCGCGTTTGCTTGCGCGCACAGCGTACGGGCGCGCATCATCTCGTCGACAGCCTCTTTGAAGTACGGCTCGCGGTTGTCGGTCGGGCCGCCCTGGTCCATCAGTTCGTACACGTGGCCTTTGCTGTATTCCGTCATGGAGTCCTCCGAATAGTGTTTGCCGATGTTGGCGAGGACCCCATTATGGAATCGGAATTGAATGCGAACCAATGTGCATGGTAAGTGTGTTGATATGCGTAAAACGTATGCCAACGTACCCACCATGCTTGACGACCGGTACGGGGCCGGCCGAAAGTCAGTCGGTCAGTACGGCGGGATATTGGGCGACGGCCTGATCGATCTGCGTCTCGGTGGAGGTGGCGACGCCCTGAATCAGGAACGGTTCGAGATACGTGGCATGCACATGGCGGAACATTGTTTCGAACGGGGAAAGCAGCTCCTCCATGGTGCGTACGTGGCTGCCTTCACGGGTATACGAATCCTCCGGAGATCCGGTGGAGACGGCCACCATGAATTCCTTGCCTTCCAGCGCACGTCCGCCGCCATACGCCCAACCGGCCTGCAGCACCGCGTCCTCCCATTGTTTGAGCAGCGCGGGCGAACTGTACCAATAGAAGGGGAATTGCAGCACGATGCGGTCATGATCTTCGATGAGTTTCTGCTCACGTTCCACGTCGATGCGGAAATTCGGATATTCGGCATATTCGTCGATCACGATCACGCCGTCGGTCTTGCCGGCGACATCCATAAGCTTGCGATTGACCTGTGATTTTTCCAGATGAGGGTGAAACACCAGTACCAGCGTCTTCATCGATACTCCTTGTTCTGCGACGGCTTGGCGGTTGAATCCATATGTGAGGAATCCATATGCGAGCATATAGCAGGCGGCATCCTTGTTTGAACCCGTCATAAGCAGCGGTGATAGTTAACGGGCGTTTATATGGCGATAACGCCGTTAGTGTAGGTTCGAGGGGTCGATGAAGGAGGTGCGTCATGAGGCGGTGCGAGGGCATGCGGATCAAGGCTTTGAAGGCCGCCGTGCCCAAGGTGCTGCCGATCTGCGTCAGCTTCTTTTTCCTCGCCATGTCGTACGGGGTGCTCATGGGAACCCGGGGTTTCTCGTTTCTGTGGCCCATGTGCATGAGCGCGTTCATTTTCACGGGTTCCATGGAATTCGTCACCGTGAACCTGTTGATATCGGCATTCAATCCGTTCGCCACGCTGATGCTGGCGGTGATGATGGGCACGCGTCACCTGTTCTACGGTCTCGCCATGCTGGGCAAATTCAAGCACATGGGATTCAAGAAGTTTTATCTCATCTACGCCATGTGCGACGAAACCTTCGCGGTCAACAGCAGTGCGCGGATTCCCGACGATGTGGACCGTGGGTGGTTCTATTTCTTCGTCTCATTGCTCAATCAGGCGTCCTGGGTGTCCGGAGCGACCATCGGCGGCATCATAGGCGGGCGCCTGACCTTCAGCACCGAAGGACTTGATTTTGTGATGACCGCGCTGTTCGTGGTCATCTTCGTGGACCAATGGATGAGTTCAAAGCGTAAAAGCCACATGGCCGCGCTGACCGGCATCGTCGTACCGGTCATCTGCCTGGCCCTTTTCGGCGCCGACAATTTCATGATTCCCGCGCTCGCGTCCATGCTGGTGGCGTTCTTCGCGTTCCGCCCGTATCTGGACGATTTGAAAACGGAGGAACGAGTCGACGAACAGGAGGCGCGCGCATGATGACCATGACCGTTTGGCAGGGAATCGTCACCATACTGATGGCTGTGCTTGGTACGGTCATCACCCGTTTTCTGCCGTTCATGCTGTTCCCCGATTCGAAACGGCCCCCACGAGTCGTGGAATATCTGGGAAAGGTGCTGCCGTATGCCATGACGGGACTGCTTGTCGTTTATTCGCTGAAGGACGTCGATGTGTTCGCGCGATGGCATGGCCTTCCGGAAGCGATTGCGATCGCGGTGATTGTCGTGCTGCATGTGTGGCGGCGTAATATGCTGTTTTCGATCGCGTGCGGCACCCTTGCGTACATGCTGTTGCTTTCGCTGGCATGAAGTTGTCGCAATCGTTATGGATGAGCATTCACGCTGTTGATGCTTCTAAAAATCCATTTTGATTACGACTTTTCCGCTTGCGTGGCTTGAAAGAAGATACTGTATTGCCTCTGTCGTTTTATTTACGGAATACACTTTATCGATATATGTATGAAGTTCACCGGCTTCCGCAAGTTCTTTCGCGTATTGCAGATAATCCGACTGCTTTGTAAAAGCTCCCGCATAATATGTAAAATTATGTGATGTAAGAGATGCCACGAGAGCTTTCATTGCCTGATTTACATCTCCGACACCAACAAAAATACCATTTTCTTTCATGATGCTTTTATATTTTTTCATCGGATTGCAGCCATTTACTCCAATGATTGCATCATATTTTATATTTGTTTTTGTAAAATCTTCTTTTTTATAATCGATAACTCTGTCGCATCCTGCTGATTTTGCAAGCTCTGTATTTCTTGTACTGCATACTCCTGTAACTTCGGCTCCTGCAACTTTCGCGAGTTGCACTGCGAATAGACCTACTCCGCCGGATGCGCCGTAGATCATCGCTTTCTGTCCGTTCGTTATGGCCGCCTTCCTGACTGCCCCAAGAGCGGTGTCGAAGGATATGGATACCGCGGAGGCTTCTTCAAAAGAGAAATTGTCCGGCTTCAGGCACACTCGGTTTGCGTCCATAACCGCATATTCCGCGATTCCGCCGACTGGGGCCGTTCCGGCAGTTTTGCCGAACACGGCGTCGCCGGCCTTTACATGTGTCACATTTCTGCCTGTTTTCGTAACAATGCCCGCGATCTCTGCGCCCAACGGTTTTCCGATATATCCCATCAGCCTATTTGTGATATGGGTGGATACAGGTATTTTTCCATTCTTTGTCTGAAAACGCTGGTAATCGCCTATGTTCAATGCGCATGCTTTTACCTCCACCAATACCTGATTGTCATTTGGTGACGGCATTTGCGCGGACTGCTGTTTCACTACTTCAAGTCCACCTGTTTTTGTATAAATAATTGCTTTCATTTACACCTTTTTCTTTCTGCTTGTAGTCTTGCGAAACTTTTATAAAATATAGGTAAGGCAAACATTAAACACGTAATTTTTATTAATAAAATGTAAATATTGGTCCTATGAAGATTTTTATTTATTTACATTTTCTTTTAATTTTCCATCTTTTCTTTTATGGTTGTTCCCATATAAACAAACTCGTAAATCATGTCGCCGCTTCTTTTGATGACCTGCTGCCCATCATGAAACTCCAATGTGCCTTTTGCGAAGTTTCTTGATGTGGAAGGATGGAGTCCCTTCAGTTTTAGCGCGCCTTGCATAATCTTTGGAAGCTGTGCCGTAGGATCGCGAGCCTCTAACTCATATGCCTGCTTAATCGTATACTTTGCGCACTTTTCTCCCTGTTTGAAAATGTATTCGATTTCTTTCGGATACATTTTTCCTGAAAGTTTTTCTTTGTATTCCTGTAGGAATTTGCATTTCGGAGTGGTCAGGTCTTCCATAACCAGATTCCCGTCTTTGTCTTCCAGGAACATCATGGGAAGTCTCTGGTATCCAAATTTCTTCTGTGTGCCGATATCGAATACGAGGATTGCATAATCGCCGAAATCCTGCCTGCCCCAGATCCAATGGTCCCATGTGGCGTTGTGTTTCACGTTTCCCCACTGATGGTCGTGGTATCCGGCACCTGTTACCTGATGTTCCTTGCCGTCGTAATACAAAGTGCCGGTCACCGTTCCCTTTGGAACCGCGCACAGCCATGTAAAATATCCGTCATCTCCGAATGCGAATCCACCTGCCCCCGGCCTCCATGGCTTTGCCGTGCTTGTAAGTACCAGATCGCAGCCAACATCGGACGCCTCTCCCTGTCCGCCTGAGCCATCTGTACCATTTACGCCGCCGGTTCTGGCTACATGGATATGATATGTTTTCAAATCACCATCTAAAAAATGTGGACCAAACTTCACCTCGCATCTGTCTTTTCTGAAATGAGCATCCGACGCTGTCAGAATTACATTGTCTTTATATTCTTTTCCGTTTGGGGAAGTAATTTTGATCACAACAGAAGGAATTGTTCCTTCTTTATTGATTGTTTTATTGTCCTTTGTATTAAAATGAATGACTGCCTTTGAGCCGTCATCCAGAATCATATCAAAATACCACCATTCATATACGCCTGCTCTGTCATCATCACGTTTTCCGTCTTCCCAGACCTCAATGCAACCTTTCTTGGTTCCCATTTTCTTATAATCTGCATCTGTGTCCATGAGTCTTACATTTATATTTGCCATATTGATTATTCCTTTCTTTTATGAAACAAATTGTATCAGCGAAAATGTAAAAGTCAACAAAGTATTTGAGTCAATATGGAGTGTTTTGTCTCATTTTCTCATGCTTCTCGGTTTGACTAGCTGATTTCTGGTGATACAATATGTCTATTGTAAAAGAAATGGCGGGTTTTGTTATGTCAAAAGCATCTATGGATAATCAACGTGTGAAAAATCAGATAACGGAAGGATTTTTTTCATTACTTAGAGAAAAACCCTTTTCTGAAATAACGGTTACGGATATTGTAAAAGAAGCAAATGTAGCGAGAGCGTCTTATTATAGAAATTTTCAAAATAAAGAAGAAATCATAGAAGCAGCCATGGATGGCTTACGTGACGAACTTATGGCAGACATTTCGTATGATGACGATGAACATATTTTTAATCAGGAAAATGCAAGAGCTGGATTTGAGAAGGCATTGACCTATTGTCTTGTCAAAAAATCGAATCTTCTTACGCTGTATCATAACGGATTTGGAAGTCTGATTCAGCAGACTTTCAACCGATACATTATGGAGTTTGCAGGAAATATGCCCGCAAACTCCGTTGAACGATATAAGTTGTATTTTATATCGGGTGCAGTTACCAATGTACTTATTGAATGGTTGGATGAGGGTGCGAAAGAGCCACCAAAGGAAATAGCGACTCTATGCGTCAATTATTTTACTGGCGGTATTCTTTATTAAGAATAAATTTGAGTAAATGGACGGTTTTTATGATTGCCGTCCATTTACTCATAGTAGTATCTCCTTGTTTTCCCGCGAACATAGGGAACGGAACCTCGCCATAGAGTTGACATCTACTGCGCGAGGCCCATATCGTATTTGAGCGTCATCACACGGATGGCGGACTGCCGCACCTTATTCGAAAACGCGGAATCCGAAGAGGCCTTCGCATACAATCCGTCCAATATCGGCTGCACGTAATCCGTATCGCCGATGCAGGCCAGATCGCCACCGGCATCGACCAGATGAACCCCCAAATCACTTGGCTCGAACCCGCCCAGCGCGGCGGCGGACATGGAATCGGACGTCACCACGCCTTGAAAACCGACCTTGCCACGCAGATAATCGGTGATCAGCGCGCTGGAGAACACGGCCGGATTGCTCGGATCGATCGCCTGATAGGTGGCCAGCGACATCATCACCATCGCGGGATCCGCATCCAGTGAACTGTTGAACGCCTTGATCTGCTCGCCATCGAGCGTGGTCGTGGTGTCAAGAATGCCGTCAGTGGTGAAATCGGTATTGCCCGTCACCGCGCCAAGTCCGGGGTAATGTTTGATGACGCTGCCCACATCGGCGTCATGCATGCCCTGAATGAACGCCTTCGCAT
>CAVEVJ010000321.1:0-2863 GCA_963619075.1 Acidaminococcaceae bacterium | reverse complement strand
GATGCGGGTTGTTTTATCCGGTGGCTGGAGGTTTTGGGACGCTGTGGGGCTGTCTGGTGGGATGATTTGTCCAGTCGTTGGGGGATTTATCCCGTGTGCGGGTCCTGTAGCGGGATGATTGCGCCAATGGCTGGAAGTTTTGGGACTCTGGGTGGCTTGGGGACGGGTTGATTTATCCAGTGGCTGGATGTTTTGGGACGCTGTGAGCCTGCGAATGCGAGTGATTGCAATCGGCTGAGATAAGACCTTTAGCGGGTTGCTGGTAGGTTATTGGTAGATTGGCCGAGGTCTTGCGGGAGGAAGCATGAAACGAATCGTCACCGGCATTCTGGCGCATGTGGATGCAGGCAAAACCACATTGTCGGAAGCGCTGCTCTATACCACCGGGCAGGTGCGCAAACTGGGCCGTGTAGACCATGGCGACGCGTTTCTCGATACGAATGCGATGGAACGTCAGCGAGGAATCACCATCTTCGCCGAACCAGCCATCATAAAGACCGACGATCTTGCGCTGACCCTGCTTGATACTCCGGGCCATGTGGATTTCTCCGCCGAAACGGAACGCACCCTGCGTGTGCTCGACTACGCGATTCTGGTGATCTCCGGGGCGGACGGCATCCAAGGCCATACCGAAACATTGTGGCGTCTGCTGGCGCGATATCAGGTTCCCACCTTCATATTCGTCAACAAAATGGACGCTCCGGGCGCCGACAAGGACGCGTTGCTGAATCGACTCAAGCAACGATTCTCCGACGGATGCGTCGACTTCACAGGTTCGGGGGAGTGGGGAACCGGCAATGCCATGCCGGCGGACACCGCGGAGGAAATCGCCATGCAGGGCGAATCCGCGATGAACGCGTATCTTGAGACCGAAACGATTCCGGATGAGACGATTCGAACGATGATCGCGAATCGTATGCTCTTCCCATGCTTTTTCGGCTCCGCGCTGAAGATGGAAGGCATCGGGGCGTTCGTTGCGGGCTTCGAGCATTATGTGGAAGAGCCGCGCTATGGCGGTGAATTCGGCGCGCGCATATATAAGGTATCGCATGATGAGCAAGGCAATCGTCTGACCTGGCTGAAGGTGACCGGTGGCGATTTCGTTGCGAAGGCCATGCTGTCCGGCACTTCACGTCCTGGCTCCGCATCGCGTGAGGACGACGGAATATGGCATGAGAAGGCCGATCAGGTGCGCGTCTATTCCGGTGCGAAGTTCACGACGGTCGATGCCGTTCCTGCGGGCACGGTATGCGCCGTCACCGGTCTTACGCAGACTTTCCCGGGGCAGGGGCTCGGCAAAGAGCAGGATGGCGATAATCCGGTGCTGCAGCCGGTGCTCACATACACGTTGGAACCGGGGGAGTGCGACATCCACAAGTGCCTTGTCGCGTTGCGCGAGTTGGAGGACGAGGATCCGCTACTGCACGTCGTATGGCAGGCACGCCTTGAAGAGGTGCATCTGCAGTTGATGGGCGCGGTGCAGTTGGAGATCATCCAGCAGATGATGCATGACCGTTTTGGCTTGGACGTTACGTTCGGTCCGGGCGGCATTCTCTACAAGGAGACGATTGTCGAGCCGATTGAGGGCGTGGGCCATTTCGAACCGTTGCGCCACTATGCGGAGACCCATGTACTGCTGGAACCGTTGCCGCAGGGCAGCGGCCTGCAATATGCCACCGTATGCAGCGAGGACGTGCTCGACCGTAATTGGCAGCGACTGATCATGCAGCATTTCGCGGAACGCGAACATCTGGGCACGCTTACCGGTTCCCCGATCACGGATATGCGGATTACATTGCTGACGGGTCGTGCGCATCTGAAGCATACGGAAGGCGGCGATTTCCGCCAAGCGACCTATCGTGCGATCCGTCAAGGACTGATGGAATCGAAGAAGAGAGGCGATTGCCGTCTGCTGGAACCGTGGTATGGGTTCCGTTTGGAGGTCCCCCAGGATATGGTCGGCCACGCCATGGCCGATATTCAGCGTATGGGCGGCTCGTTCGACTCTCCTGAGGGAGATGGCGAATATATGGTATTGAACGGTACCGCGCCGGTTTCCGAAATGCGTGATTATGCGATGGACGTGAACGCGTACACGCATGGGCGAGGGCACATAAATTGCGTGTTCTCCGGCTACAGACAGTGCCATAACGCCGACGAGGTGATTGAACAGAGCGTCTACGATCCGGAATCCGACTTGGAGAACACGCCGGATTCGGTGTTCTGCGCGCACGGTGCCGGATATCCGGTCAAATGGTATAAGGTGCCGGAATTCATGCATCTTGATTATGTGTGGGATGGTATGGGTGCGTAAGACAGTTCTCGCGGCGGTCGTTTTGATGCGTAAATCATGAATCGTCGGAAAATGGCCGTTCCTGGATTGTGCGAGTTGAGCTGGGCGTGATGGAGTGTGTCCCTTTTTTCGGCCACAAGTGGGAGATATGACCGTATCTTCCCACTTGTGGCCGGGGCGCATGTTCGGCCATTTTGGACAGTGAGGTTCAAATCGTTGGAAAATGGCCGTTTTGTAATTGTGTGAAATAAATGAGACGTGATGATGGATACCCCCTTTTGACCACAACCAGGGAGATGCGCCCGTATCTCCCACTTGTGGCCGGAGGAAGGGGGTCTAATGCTTGCGTCCGCGCCGTAAGCACGGTATCTCCCGATTGTGACGGGAAAGGGAGGTGAAAAAAGAGAAGGAGATTGTCGGGAGCGTTAGACCCTGCACCCAAGATGATTCGGCAATCTCAGTAATTCGTTACGAAAAACAAAAAACCTCAGAATCGAAATCCTGAGGTCCTACTGGAGCGGACAACGGGACTCGAACCCGCGGTCTCAACCTTGGCAAGGTTGCGCTTTA
>CAVEVJ010000320.1:0-3094 GCA_963619075.1 Acidaminococcaceae bacterium | reverse complement strand
GTGCTCGTGCAACAGGCCGACACCGATACGTTGGGTGCCGTGCGCACGGTGAAACAGGTATGCGATGACGGACGATTGCTGGTTACGGATGGCGGCGGCAACGCCACACTGGTACGCCGCGCCGGTGCGCTGGCCAAGGCGAACGTCAATCCCGGAGATCAGATCAGTGTCGATCCGTCGGTGAGATTCGCACTGTCCGTGCTGGTGTCCCAAGACGATTCCGACCTGGTGCTCGAGGAGGCGCCGAACGTCACCTTCGACGACATCGGAGGTCTCGACGAGCAGATCGAACGTATCCGCGATGCGGTGCAGATGCCGTTCCAACATAGAGAGCTGTTCGAACGCTACGATTTGAATCCTCCCCGTGGCGTGCTGCTGTACGGGCCTCCGGGCAATGGCAAGACCCTGATAGCGAAAGCCGTGGCGAATGCGCTGTCGGCAGGGTCGAAAGCAGGATCTGGAGTGTTTCTGTCGGTCAAGGGGCCGGAGCTGCTCAACAAGTTCGTCGGCGAATCGGAGCGCCTGATCCGCATGATCTTCAAACGCGCAAGGGAACGCGCCGCCGACGGCACCCCGGTGATTGTGTTCATAGATGAGATGGATTCGCTGCTGCGCACGCGCGGCTCGGGTGTTTCCTCCGATGTGGAGACCACCATCGTGCCGCAGTTCCTCGCCGAACTCGACGGTGTGGAATCGCTGGGCAATGTGATGGTGATCGGCGCGTCCAACCGCATCGACATGATCGATCCGGCAGTGCTTCGTCCGGGAAGACTGGACGTGAAGATTCGCGTGGAACGACCGAAATCCAAGCAGGCGGCGCAGATCATACGGCATTATCTCACCGACGATTTGCCTCTTGCGGAAGGGGTCGACGCGAAAGCGCTCATCGGCGTGCTCGTCAACGACATCTACGCCACGGACGAACACCGGCACATGTGCGACGTATGCGACGAATACGGGCGTTGGTCCGCGCTGTATCTGGCCGACGTGGTGTCGGGCGCGCTGTTGAAGAACATCGTTGACCGCGCCAAAACCAGCGCGGTCAAGGCGTCCATCACAACGGGAGAACCCGCGGCCATCGGCATCGATCTGTTGGCGAAGGCCGTCGATGAGGAATTCCGAGAGACGCGGGACTCGGTGCTGGACGCCGATCCCGAGCAATGGAGCCGTATCAACGGATTGGAAACCGGCCGTATAACACGCATCAGACCGGTCGAACATCGCGAAAAATAACACGGAAAGCACGGAAAGGGAATCTTCAGCATGAGCGTTCGTCGCATCATGGGCACGGAAACCGAATACGCCGTTTCCATAGCCGGACAACACCATTACAATCCGGTCCAACTGTCGTTCGACGTGGTCAAAGCGGCATCCGACGAGCGTACGAAACACATCCGCTGGGATTACCGGCAGGAAGACCCGGTGAACGACGCACGCGGAACCAGACTGGAACGCGCCAACGCCCACCCCGATCTGCTGACCGACGCGCCGCAACTCAACATCACCAACGTGATCACACCCAATGGAGGGCGCGTATACGTGGACCACGCGCACCCCGAATACTCATCCCCCGAAACGCTCGATCCATTCGACGCATTGCTGTACGACCGGGCCGGAGACGTCATCATGCAACAAGCCGCGGCCAAGGCGAGCGAGCAGACCGGCCATACGATCGCACTGCACCGCAACAACGCGGACGGCAAGGGAGCAAGCTGGGGAACACATGAAAACTACATGATGTTGCGCTGCGTGCCGTTCGACTATGTGACGAAACTCATGACCACGCATTTCGTGACACGTCAGATCTTTACGGGTTCCGGACGGGTGGGAATCGGCGAAAAGAGCGAGACCGCAGGATACCAACTCAGCCAACGCGCCGACTACTTCCATATGAAAGTCGGACTGCAGACCACGTTCGATCGTCCGATCATCAACACCCGAGATGAATCGCACAGTACCGACGAATACCGCAGATTGCACGTGATCGTCGGGGATGCGAACCGCATGGACGTTCCCCAGGCGCTTAAATTCGGCACCACCAGCATGCTGCTGTGGCTGCTGGAGCACGCCGAGGACGCGGGCGTCGATATGGAGGAGATGCTGGACACGCTGGCGCTCGCCGATCCGGTGGATGCCATGCACGAGGTGTCGCATGATCTTACCTTGGGCGCCGAATTGCCGTTGGAACAGGGCGGCGCGGTCACGGCATGGCAATTGCAGGTCACCTTGCGTGGATACGTGTACGTGGTGGCTGCGGCCATCTATGGTTCCGATGCGTCCGGCGAGCCGGCCTGGCCGGACCGTTCCACCCGTAACATCATGGCGATGTGGGGTCAGGCGCTTATCGACGTGGCCACGATACGCCATGCCGACGATGACCGGCGTCTGCTGTTGCATGAACAGGCGTCCCGTGTTGAATGGCTGTTCAAATGGCAGCTTTTGGAAAAACTGCGTCGTAAGGTGCATTCGGATTGGAACGACCCTCGGCTGCGCGCCGTCGATCTGAAATGGGCCGCGCTCGATCCGTCCGATTCGATTTTCGCCAAGCTTGAATCGCGGACGGAACGTCTGATCACTGGAGACCAGCTGGAGAAGGCCTGCGGCAACGCCCCGGCCGATACCCGTGCATGGTTGCGCGCGAAGATGATCGAATACTTCCCCGATCAAATGGTGGCCGCATCGTGGTCGTGCATCAGTGTTCATTGTGAGACGACTAGTGATGAAAACGTGGAGAATGCGGTGGTCTCATTCGACATGTCAGACCCCCTGAAATGCGGAGAATCGCAGTGTTCCGAGGCTTTTGACGGCGTCCATGATGCGGTGTCCGTTTTGGAATCCTTGCGTTGAAACTCACATTATGCGGGTAACATCCGGGAGTAATGGCGTGACCAGAAGCAAAACGAAATTATTGAAGTAGAGGCTTCGGTGTTATGGAAGAGGACGTACCGAAGCCAGCCAAGAGGAAGATAAAGAAAACCCATGGAATTGAGGCAAGCGGCCCTCGAAGTGGCCCGCATCCTGCAGGATGCCGGCAAGCACGCGCTGACGGATCAGACGAATCCGCGCGACATGAAGAGTTTTGAACTGTCGGAAG
>CAVEVJ010000319.1:0-2224 GCA_963619075.1 Acidaminococcaceae bacterium | reverse complement strand
TTCATATACACTCTCACTTCATGCATCAAGGGCCAGAGTGGATCGTCCCCCCCCGGTATTTACCCTTCGCACTAGAAAATAGGAGCATATAAAGACAAAAATTCCCCGGTTTTACCCCAAAAAATGCATCTACGTAATTCGACGTGATGAAAGATGCCGCTCCAACCGAGCCATGTCTCCAATTATTCGATTTATTCAAGGCCGATAATCAACAAACATGTCCTTTTTTGCATAATTTAGGCCGTAAACCGTTGCGTAAAAAATTTCAAAAGAGGTAACAAAAGCCAGAATTTTTTCATCGAAAAAGTTACAAAAAAGCAACAAAGAACGTCCTGCCTATGGACATCAATCTCTCCTCGTCGCAGTCCCAATCACAGCAGTAGCGGCAGAACCCATCTATGTAAACCGAAAAAGGGGCTGCAATCGTTAATGTTTCAACGATCACAGCCCCTCACTGGCGGTACCGACTCATCGCACGAGAACAATCATGAGGATAATCAGCACCAGTCCGATCAATTCCGCCGTGGAAAACACGGAACCCGTCCACAATACGGCGGTAATCGTGGCCACGACCGGTTCTATCGCACCAATCAGACTGCCTCGCATCGATCCGATAATCGACACTCCCGCCATGAACAGGCCGCAAGCCATGAACGTTCCGACCACCGCCAGAAACGCGAGCATCAGCCACCCGCGCATATCCAACTGCGGCATGTGAGCCCACGGCTGCACGAAAGGCAACAATACGAAACCGGAAATCAAAAAAGACACACCATTCACCGAAAAAGCGCCCCAACGCGCTATCAGTTCAATCGGCATAATCGCCATGGCCGCGTTGCCGAACGCGCTGGCCAAACCCCAGACCAATCCCGGAAGCGGTAACGAAAGGGACGAAAGGTCTCCGCCGGTGGAAATCAGCACGATGCCGACCCCGGCGCACGTTACGCCGATCGCCTCGACAAACGTCGGCAATCGCCTGCCACGTATGCACACGTACGCGAGCACGAACAGCAGACTGAAGTTCTGCAGCACGGTGGCGGTACCGGAATTGGTCCAATGAATCGCCTGAAGGTAGCCCACTTGAATCACCAGCACGCAGATTATGGCCACGGCGACCAGCATCGGATAATTCTTGCGTTCATGCAGCATTCCGGTCAGGAGTTTCGGAGTGGTCATGGCCGCGAAAGCAAAATACAGCATTCCGGCAATAATCTGTCGGACGCAAGCCACCCACATCGGATCGACGCTATACGATTCCATAAGCAGTTTCGATACGGTTCCGTTGATTCCCCACAGCACGGCGCCGCTTGCGGTCATGACCGCACCTATAGCCAGCTTCTTGGGGGTCAGTTCGAAAGTCCTCCCGGCCATTCATCACTCCTTTCCATTTTCCAGCGGTTCGGCCTGATTCTATCGCGGCAAGAAAACCCGACACCCGCACATAAAAACGGGAGGTTTCGCGCTCTGCCAGCTACGAAACCTCCCGTTTATCCAAGGCCGACGAGACCGCCAAATTCAATCGATATAATCGGAATCATCAGGAAAGGTGGTACGCAATGACATCTGTGGAGTCTTTGCCCGTGTACAAGACCGCCGAAGAAGTCGCGGAGAGCCGGGGTGACAACCTCACGTCGCTCATCGGCGCATATTTGGCTGGCTACGTTGCCGGCGGATATGGCCCACGCCGTGTGGTTAAGGTAAACACAGTGCGCAGGTTCGAACGTTCCGCATCAGGACGTGCGATCATGCCGGCAGACTGGGACGATCCGGAGGATTCTGTCTATGACAACCTCTGATATAAGGCCTTATGACGTATGGCTGATGTGGGTTGAGTTCCCCGATCATCCGGGAGTCGGCAAGGTTCGTCCTGTGATTATCACGGAGGTCGATAATGATGGCGTATCGGGCATAATCGTCAAGGTCACAGGCAACATCAACTGGAACGAGCCGGGCGACATCGTTCTAGACGATTGGCGAAAGGCCGGTCTGCTGAAGCCATCGCTTGCCCGGTGTGGGCAACGCTACGAGTTCCTTCCCAGTGATTTACATAGGTGGTTCGGCTCACTGTCCGACAGTGACGCGGCCAAGGTCGCTGACGGCTTGAAACTCACCAGCGATTCATTGCCCTATAAACGCACCAGATAGGATTCATACCCCCCCCCAAAAAAAAAACAATAAAATAAAGAAATTAAATAAAAAAGATGCTGTAAAAGTTCAATTAAGA
>CAVEVJ010000318.1:0-2393 GCA_963619075.1 Acidaminococcaceae bacterium | reverse complement strand
GGCCTTGGCGAGAGCACAATCACCCGATCGGAGGTGAAGACCGCTTCGTCGATGTCGTGCGTGACCATCATCACCGTCATGCGGTTGGCCTCCCAGACCTGGGCGAGCAGCAGCTGCATCTCCTGGCGGGTGAGCGCGTCGAGCGCGCCGAACGGTTCGTCCATGAGCAGGATCTCCGGCTTGTATGCCAACGATCGCGCCAGTACGAGCCTCTGCTGCATGCCTCCGGACAGTTCGTTGGGGAAGGCGTCCTCGAATCCGTCGAGTTTCACATCAGCAAGCCGCTGCCTTGCGATCTGCGCACGGTCGGACGGCTTGAGATTCTTGTCTTGCCTCAGCACGAATTCCACGTTCTTCTGGCAGCTTATCCACGGCAGCAACGCCGGTTTCTGGAATATGATTCCACGGTCGCGGCCGGGGCCGGTAATTTGCCGTCCGTCGACGAGCACTTGGCCTTTCGTCGGTTCGAGCAGGCCGCCGATGATCGAAAGCAGCGTCGACTTGCCGCAGCCGGACGCGCCGACCACCGCCACGAATTCGTTTGGATGGAAGTCGAGGTTGATGTTGTGCAGTACGTTCAGTTCGCCGAAGTTCTGCGAGATGTTCTGAACGGAGATTTTCGCGTTATCGCTCATCGGCGGCCCTCCCAACGGCTGAATGCGCGGTGCGCTATGAAACGCATCACTTGGTCGAAGAACAGGCCAAGAATGCCCAGGACGATGACGTATCCGATGATCACGTCGGTGGCGAAGTAGCGTTGCGAGACGGTGATTCGGTAGCCCAGGCCATTGGTGGCGGCGACGAGTTCGGCCACGACGAGCCAGGTCCATGCCCATCCGAGGCTGACTCGCAGGGCGTCCCAGATGCGCGGCATGGAGGCGGGGAACACGATGCGCATGACTATGCCCATGCGGCTCATGCCCAGTGTTTCGCCGAATTCGATGAGATTGGCCGGCACCTGCATCACGGCATCGCAGATGAGCAGCACCTGCTGGAAGAACGTGCCCATCCAGATGATGAGGAATTTCTGGAAATCATCGGTTCCCGCCCAGATGATGGTCAGCGGGACGAACGCCACGACGGGCATGTAGCGAATGAAGTCCATGAGCGGTTCCGCTGCGGCGCGGATCTTCGCACTGACGCCCATGCCAATGCCCAGAGGCAACGCCATGGCGGTGGCGATCAGATACCCCACGGTGATGCGGTAGACGCTCACGCCGATGTCTTGCCAGAGCGTGCCATCGGACGACTGTTCGGCCAATGCCTTCACCACGGAGCTGGGGGAGGGGAGGAACAGCGGGTCCATCAGGCCCGTTTCCGTGACAGCGGCCCAAATGGCCAGCAGTACGCAGAAGGTGGACAGGCTGATCAGCAGTCCGAATTGCGGTTTGAGCGCAGAGCGCAGACGCTTGGTCCGGCGTGGGCGGCCGGGGGTTGCGTGTGGACTCATGGCAGGTTCTCTCATTCTTATTCGTTGTTTGCGATTATTGGTTTGCCGCTTTCCTTTTGTGGCGGAAAGTTTGGTTGGGTCTCTGGTCTGGTTTGGTTGGCTTGTGGACATTGGAACTATAGAACAGGAATTTTTACGGTTACGTGTTCGGTGTGAAATATGGACGCGGATAACGATTTTTCTGGCTGTGCTGATTTCGGCAGCCAAGTTTCAAAAGTTGAGTGATATGCACTCAACTTTTGGGAATAGAATGGCGGTTGAGTCGGTTGAGCATATCAGACGACGACATATTGCGTCGGCCACAGACTGACGCGAATCATGGAGGATGATATGGAACAGAAGTTCACCACAATGGCACAGTCCGCGATTTCGGACGCCGTGCAAAGCGCTTCCGCCGCAGGAAACGCGCAAATCGAGACGTTGCATCTTATGGATGCGCTGCTGCGCCAGGAAAACGGCGTGATCCGCGGACTCATTCAAGCTGCGGGAGGTAACGTTCAGACCATCGGCGCGGCGGTGCGCAACGCTCTGGTCGCACTGCCGGCCGTGAGCGGATCCACCACATCACAACCACAGGCCAGCAGGCAGTTGAGCGCGGTCATCGTGCAGGCCGAACAGGAAATGCAGTCCATGGGAGACGAATATGTCTCCACGGAACATCTGCTCATCGCGATCGCGGCAAGCAAACCGAACCAGTCGGCGGAGATCCTTGAAAAGAACGGCGTCACCGCCGAAGCGCTGCGCAAGGCCGTTCCCGGCGTACGAGGAGGTGCGAGAGTGACCAGCCCCGACGCGGAAGGATCCTACAAGGCGCTTGAAAAGTACTCCACCGATCTGACCGCCGCCGCAAAAGACGGCAAACTCGATCCGGTAATCGGCCGCGATCAGGAAATCCGCCGAGTCGTGCAGATCCTTTCAAGGCGCACCAAGAACAACCCGGTGC
>CAVEVJ010000317.1:0-6807 GCA_963619075.1 Acidaminococcaceae bacterium | reverse complement strand
TGGGAAGTTCGCCGTGGCGCAGCAGCCATGCCACCTCAAGGAAATCCGATTGTTCGCACAGCTGCTCGATGGGATAGCCTCGGTAGCGCAGGATGGAATTCTTACCGTCGATGTAGGTGATTTTCGATTCGCATTGCGCCGTAGTCAGGAATCCCGGATCGAGCGTGACCCAACCATCGTTGCGCAACGTGGACACCACGATGCCGTCCGCCCCCAATGTGGCCTTGACCACCGGCAGAGTGAAGTCTTTGGATTTCACGCTGAGATTGGCTGTTGCCATACGCATCCACTCCTTACCTTTTCAAAAGTAACGTTCACTATATGGCATGAGTGTTTCATCGCCTGTGCTCGTCTCAAAACCATTCTATGGCCGCCGGCCATGCGAGGAAGACAGAAAAGAAGGGAAGAACGAAGGGAAAAAGAAAGGCGTTCACCCCCGAACCGCTCCACTTTCGTGGTGGATACGTCGTCAGGCGAGCGCCTTTTCAATCATCTCGATCAGAGAAGAACCCGAATCGTCGGAATCGACCCAAATCGTTTCAGCGTCCAGATCGAAACAAGATCCGCGTTCGGAATCGCAGCCGGATTCAATCCGGCCAAGCATTAGTCGCGGACAGTAAGAATCACCGGGCCGTTCTCGGTGATGGCGATGGTGTGTTCGCTGTGGGCTCCACGGGAGCCATCCTCGCTCTTCAAGGTCCAACCGTCCTTCGGATCCTGATAGATCTCGTCCGTGGTCTTGAGGAACCACGGTTCGATGGCGATGACCAGTCCCGGACGCAGCTTGTAGCCGTGGTGGGCCTTGCCGTCGTTCGGTACGTGCGGATCGCCATGCATGATGTGACCCACGCCGTGGCCGCCGAAATCAAGGTTGATCGGATAGCCGTATTCCCTGGCGACATCGCCGACCGCGCTGGAGATGTCTCCCAGACGGTTGCCCGGCTGAGCGGCGGCAATGCCCGCGGCGAGCGCCTCTTCGGTGCACTTGATCAGTCGCAGATCGTCCGGATCCTGCTTGCCGACGACGAAGCTGATGGCGGAATCGGCAACCCAGCCGTCGACGTTGATGGCCAGATCAAGGCTCACCAGATCGCCGTCCTTGAGGTTGTAATCATATGGAACGCCATGCAGAACGGCATCGTTCACGGAAGTGCAGATGTAGTGGGCGAACGGGCCGGTGCCGAAGTCCGGAGCGTAATCCACATAGCAGGAGGACGCGCCCTTGCGGTCGACGATGCGCTTGTGCACGAACTCGTCGATTTCCAGCAGGTTGGTACCGACCTTGGTGAATTCCTTCAAATCGCGCAGGATACCGCCGACGAAGCGTCCGGCGGGCTTCATCGCTTCAATTTCTTTAGGGGTTTTCAGTTCGATCATGCCTATAACCCTACTTCGCGCGCTCTACAGAAGGCTTTGCATGGGGCATCGCCCGCAAACGGATTTGTCACCAAAGATGGATAGGGTGAGACCATGAGTACCACTTTGACTTCGGGCATTGATCCGGCATCGTTCTCCGCCGTGATTTCCCCCGCACAAGACCTCTTCCGCTACGTCAACGGCCCGTGGATCGACATGTACCGTCTTCCCGACGATCGTTCCCGCTATGGCTCCTTCGACAAGCTTGCCGAGAACGCTGAGAACCAGATTCACGAGATTCTCGAAGACGACGAATGCCCGGCCGTCAAATCGAGGGCTTTGTTCAAAAACTTCCTTGACGTCAAGGCCATCGACGCTTCCGGCCTTACGGCAATCGAGAACCAGCTCGAAGCCATTGACGCCGCATCCGACAAGACCGAACTGGTGCGCGCGCTGGGTGCCATGAATCCCGCCGGAGGCCCCGATTTGATCGGCATTGCCGTGTATGGCGATCCGGGCTCCCCCGAAACGAACATCATCCATATCGAGCAGGCAGGACTCGGACTTCCCGACGAAGCGTACTACCGTGAGGACCATTACGGTGAGATCCGCGATGCGTATGTTGCGATGGTGGCCAAGCAGCTGAGGAACGCCAAGCTCGCCGAAACGGATGACGACGCGCAGGCCCAGGCCAAGCGATTCCTTGACGTGGAGACCCGTATCGCGGCCCAGCATTGGGACAACGTCGCCACGCGAGACTCGGTCAAAACCTACAATCCCACCGATTACGCCGATTTGAGCGGCATGCTCGCCAACTACGATCTCGATGCGTGGATCGACGCTTGGCAGTCCGCCTATGACCAGACCACCGCAGCCAAGGTGCAGCCTTTGGATTTCCGTGGTTTCTTCGAGCGGACAATCGTACATGAGCCGAGCTTCATCACCGGTCTTGACGCGTTCTGGAAGGATTGCGATCTCGACGATCTCAAGCTGTGGATGCGCGTGCACGTGATCATCGGATCCGCTTCGGAGCTGCCGCACGAGTTCTCCGATACGAGCTTCGATTTCTACGGCAAGGTGCTTTCCGGACAGAAGAAGCAGCGCGACCGCTGGAAGAGGGGCGTCTCGCTGGTCAACAACATCTGTGGCGAGGACGTGGGCCGAGAGTATGTCAAGCGTCATTTCCCCGAATCGTCCAAGCAGCGCATGGAACAGCTGGTCGGCAATCTCATCGACGCATACCGTGTTTCCATCTCCAACTCCACATGGCTTGGCGACGAAACCAAGGCCAAGGCGTTGGAGAAGCTGTCGAAGTTCGTGCCGAAGATCGGCTATACCAACCATTGGCGCGATTATTCGGCGCTGGACGTGCATGAGGACGCTCCGTTCGCCCAGAACATGCGTGCCGCCAACCTGTATGAGACCGGCTATCAGCTTTCCAAGGTCGGCAAGCCCGTCGACAAGGACGAATGGTTGATGAACCCTCAGACGGTGAACGCCTACTATGAGCCGACCATGAACGTGATCGTGTTCCCCGCGGCCATCCTGCAGCCTCCTTTCTTCAATCCCGAAGCCGAGGACGCGGCGAACTACGGCGGCATCGGAGCAGTGATCGGCCATGAGATCGGCCACGGTTTCGACGACCAGGGCGCGCAGTACGACGGCGACGGCAAGCTTAACGATTGGTGGACGAAGGAAGACAAGGCCAACTTCGAGACGCTCACCAAGAAGCTCATCGACCAGTACAACGAGTTTGTTCCGACGCAGCTGGCCGACAAGTATTCAGACGACCCGTCGAAGGCTCCGCACGTGAACGGCGCGTTGACCGTTGGCGAGAACATCGGCGACCTGAGCGGCGTGAACATCGCACTCAAGGCCTACGCGTTCGCGCTTGATCAGGAATCGGATGCACAGAAGGACGGCTCCGAACAGGCTATCGAGTCCTCTTTGGAGCAGGCGCCGCAGATCGACGGATTCACCGGTCTGCAGCGTTTCTTCCTGAGCTACGCTTCGATTTGGCGCACCAAGAATCGCGACGAGCTGGCCGAGCAGTATCTGCAGATCGACCCGCACTCCCCCGCCGAATGCCGCACGAACGGCATCGCGCGCAATGTGGACTTGTTCTACAAGGCGTTTGATGTTCAGCCGGATGACGGCATGTGGCTCGATCCGGATCAGCGTGTGCGTATCTGGTAGTCATTTTCAGAACTCCTGGCCGTCGAATTCCCCGTCTTTTCGGGGTTCGGCGGCTTTTTCGTCAATCCGGTCCGTTTCGGAGGGAACGTTCCATCCTTCCGGCTCCTCGTTTTCTTCCGATGATTCCCGTTGCACCATCGAAGACTCGTTTCCGCTGAGCACTTCCACCGGTCTGGCGTTCTGCTGTGCATACGGGTTCGGACCTGCGTGAGGAGCTTGCACCGGAGCGGGTTTCGGTTCGTTGTTTGGTTTGAGCACCTTGCGCAATGTGGATACGCCATAGTTGAGATCATGGCCGACCGCATTGGCTTCCAGAACGACGCGCGACTGCTGTTTGCCGTTTTGATCGGCCCACATTTCGGTAGCCAAAGTGCCGCTTACGATTACAGGCTCCCCTTTTTTCAGGGACTGGCATATGTTTTCCGACAATCCCCGGTACGCTTTCACCGTAATCCATGTGGTCGGCAGGTCCCGCCATTGTTGGGTGCGATTGTCAAAATAGCGGCGCGTGCACGCCAATCTGAACGAACTGGCATGCGGCATGCCTTCGCGGTTGAATTGCACCGGGTTCGCTCCCACATATCCGGTGACGGTGAGGAGACCCTGCTGCTGTGCCATGATAGGTCCTTTCTGTTCGCTGAATAAAGACCGCGGAAAGCACCTTTGGGGCACGAAAGCCGTGCGTTGGAGAGATGGGGTGTGAGAGAGGAGATGCAGGCTTCCCGCTTCGTTGCGTTTCCGCGGTACTTCAACTATCTCCGATGAAGGCACTACACTTCAAGCGCTTTCGGAAGAATGTGCATAACTTCGCATGATTGGGCGAGTCGTGGATAGGGTGTGGAAAACCCACCGTTATCCACACTCATCCACAACGTCATGGTGCATTGTTTTCCGCCGTGAATCCCCACGAAAAGAGGGACCGTGTCATCGGACACAGTCCCTCGATCACCGAACCATTCGGGAAACGTCACTTCCTGAGCATTGCTTCCCAAACGTTCATTTCGCTTACTTCAGCAGTGCGGCCACACGTTCCGCGATCACCTGGGCGGCATCGGCCACCGGCACGGCCTGGGAATTCTCGCCGTTACGGTCGCGCACTTCGATGGTGCCGTTGTTCACGGTGTCGCGTCCGGCCACGGCGATCAGCGGCACACCGATCAGCTCGGCATCCTTGAACTTCACGCCCGGAGACACCTTCTTGCGGTCGTCGAAGACGACCTCGACGCCCCTGGCTTCCAGCTCACCGATCAGCTGCTCGGCAGCCTCGAACGCGGCCTCGTCCTTGCCTGTGGCCACAATATGCACCTGGGCGGGAGCCACGATGGCCGGCCATGCCAGGCCCTTGTCGTCATGGTGGGTTTCCGCGATGCATGCCATCACACGGGAGACGCCGATGCCGTAGGAACCCATCCACACAGGAACTGTCTTGCCGTTCTGGTCGAGCACCTTCAGACCGAGAGCGTTGGAATACTTCAGGCCAAGCTGGAACACCTGACCGATTTCGACGCCACGTTCGAAGCTCAACGGTCCGGAACCGTCCGGGCTCATATCGCCGTGGCGCACCTGCACGGCCTCAACGGTGCCGTCCGCCTCGAAATCGCGTCCGTACACGAGGTCGTAGTAATCGACCTCATGCTCGTCGGCGCCGGTGAACCATGCGGAACCGCGTGCGATGTGCGCATCGACGAAGTAGCGCAGAGCGTCACCGGTCTCGGCGGCGGTTTCGGCCTTCTTGCCATCGCGGGCCTGCGGACCGAGAGCCATCGGGCCGATATAGCCCTTGACGAGTTCCGGATGCTTCTTCAGATCTTCCTCGGTGGCTTCCTCGATCTCAGCCGGGGTGAACTGCGCCTCAAGACGCTTCATATCGACGACGCGGTCACCCGGAACACCTACGACCACAAGTTCACGCCACGGTTCGTCATGATCCTCGTCCTGCGGATGCATGACGGCGATCACCACGTTCTTCAGAATGTCGGACGCTTCCCAATCACGTCCGTCGGAACGCGGGTGATTGGCGTTGGCAAATTCGACCATCTTGTCGATGGTGACGGCATCCGGGGTCGGCCTCTTCTCGGCGGCCGGCGTGTTGGAAAAGTCGATGTCTTCCGGGCGTGGAGTGGTCAATGCCTCGACGTTCCAGGCTTTTCCGGACGGCGACTGGGCGAAGGTGTCCTCGCCGATCTCCATCGGTGCGAGGAATTCTTCGGACTCGAAGCCACCCATCGGGCCGGCCATGGCGTGCACCGGCACGTACTTCAGGTCGAGACGGTTGAAGATGCGCTCGTAGGCACCGCGCTCGTCCATGTAGGCCTGTACGAGGCCCTCCTTGTCGAGGGTGAAGGAGTAGGCGTCCTTCATGATGAATTCACGGCCGCGAATCAAGCCCGCACGCGGACGGAACTCGTCACGGTACTTGGTCTGAATCTGGTACAGGGTCACCGGAAGGTCCTTGTAGGAGGAGTACAGGTCCTTGACCAGCAGAGTGAACATTTCCTCATGGGTCGGAGCCAACAGATAGTCGGCCTCGTGGCGGTCCTTCAAGCGGAAGATGTTGTCGCCGTACTCCTCCCAGCGGTGGGTGGCCTCATACGGCTCACGCGGCAGCAGTCCGGAGAAGTGGACTTCCTGGGCTCCGATGGATGCCATCTCCTCACGGATGACGGCCTCGATCTTGTTCAGAACGTTCAGACCCAACGGCAGCCAGGTCCAGATGCCGGGCGCGGCCTTACGCAGATAGCAGGCGCGCTGCAGAAGCTTGTCCGACACAACGTCGGCGTCGGCGGGGTCCTCACGCAGGGTGCGCAGGAACATGGTAGACATACGAAGTGCTTTGGTCATACGCTCCAAATTACTCAGGCAAGGAGACGTACCCGTCGCAGACCACGGAAAAACGTCTTATTTATAAGGTTATAAATAAGTCTTGCGACATATATACAATCACTGGAAAGACGACGATTCCGTGGCACGCATCGAGAGAGGACGGCATATCATGCGTCACATCACCGCACATATTTCGATTTGGAACAAGCTTGGATGGATCGGCATCATCTGCTATTTCGTCTTCTCGGCGATCGCGCCGAACGTGCTTTCGGAAGGCAATGAATGGGTTGGACTGAGCATGGCGCTCCTGTGCGCAGTACTGATTTCACTGCCTTGGAAGAAACTGTTCAACGTCCTCGCGCTGGTCGGCGTTATGGCATGGCTCATCATCCCGCGAGTGATTCCCGGCACCATGTTCCTGCAGCACAACCC
>CAVEVJ010000316.1:0-4730 GCA_963619075.1 Acidaminococcaceae bacterium | reverse complement strand
CTGCTGGCCATCGCGTCCGCGTTGAGCTTCTCCCCCGCCGCGATCGTGGCCGACGAGCCCACGAAAGGATTGGACGAGGTCGCTTCCGCGCATGTCGCGGACGCATTGTTCAGCTACGACAGGCAGGTGGTGTTCGCCACGCACGACACGAACCTGATCACGAACGCGCGTTATGCGATCGACCGCACGCTCGTGGTGGACGATCATGACGTGATGTTCGACGGAACGCCGTCCGACGCCGTGGCGTTCTACGACGATCTCATCCGCGCCCGCTACGAGGCGTCGAAATCCTGAATCGTTACGATTCGATGAGCCCGGCCACCGTGCGGAGCACCGCGTTCACGTTGCGGCGGAATTCCTCCTCCCGGGGCAACAGCGAGACGGCCAGATATCCGTTGGACGTCATGTCGAAGAAGTATCCGGGCTGGCCGGAAACGCCATGGCGTTCGATCATGGCGAGCACCAGCTCGTTCTCGTCGATCACACCCGGCACGCGCACAAGCACGTTCCATCCGCCTTCGGCCCGCAGCACGTCCACCAATCCGCTCTCATCGGCCCGCAGCATGGCGTGCAGCACATCAAGGTTCGTCCGCACGCGATCGCGCACCCGGGCGGTCTGTCTCGGAGCGGCCTGCAGCATCAGCGGCATCTGCCTGGCGATCAGTTCGCTCATCGGCAGATAGTCGTCGGCTATCACGTCGAGTCTGCGTTTGGCTTCGGCGACGTCGTCCGAAGGGCCGGACACCTGTATCCAGCCCACCTTCGCATGCGGGGCTGCAAGCGTCTTCGAAAAGCCGTCCAACGCGAAGGTGAGCACGCCGTTCTCTCCCGCCAGACGCGCGTTGCCGTCGAACGGTTCGAGATCGTAATCGTAGAACACCTCGTCCGCGATGATCGCGACCCCATGCTTCCTGCAGAGCGACACCAGTTCCACGCGTTCGGATGGTTTGACGTACGAGCCGGTCGGATTGTTGGGATTGATGAGCACCAACGCGCGGATGCGCCCGCCGTCCTCGCCTTCCAGCGTTTCCTTCAGTTCGGCCACGTCGATGTACCAGGATCCGTCGAATCGCTGCTGATATTCGATCATATCCACGCATTCGAGGCGGGCGATCGATTCGATGAGCGGATAGCCCGGTTTCGGTGCAAGCAGCGCGTCTCCCGCGTCGCATAGCAGTTTGATGAGCCATGAGTAGGCTTCGGATGTCGAGCTGAGCAGATACAGGTCGTCGGCGTCGCAGCCGATTCCCTTGCCGTTCATGTATTCGGCCAATGCTTCGCGGGCATAACGCTGGCCGCGTGGCTCCGCTGAGTAGACGTATGGCAGAAGGTCTGGCGCGAGGGCGTGCCTGGTCGGATTGGAGTCGTTGGTCTTGCCCAGCGCGGCGCCGGACTTCCTTGCCGCCGCTTCGGCCGCCGCTATCGGATTGGGATCGCTGATATCTACCCTTGAAGAAAAACGCATGCCTTCCACCCTACTCCATGGTTCGTATCCGGCCGACGGCCAGGTGGATGCGAACGAATACGAAGGTGGCCCATCCGACGGAATCGGATGGGCCACCCATCAAAGCGTCTTAGTCGCGCCGAATCACTTCATCTTGGTTCTCGCATAGTATGCGGCGCCGATGATGCCGGCCTCGTTGTGCTGCTTGGCCGCGACGATCGGGGTCTTGATGTCGATGTACGGCAGGAACTTCTCGGACACGCGGGACACGCCGCCGCCGACGACGAACAGCTGCGGATCCAGGTAGAACTCCATCAGGGAGTAGTACTTGGTGAGGCGCTTCGCCCACTTCTTGTAGCCCATATCGAGCTTCTCGCGGATGGAGGACGCCGCGTACTTCTCGGCGTCGCCCTTGCCCTTGAGCAGTTCCAGGTGGCCGAGCTCGGTGTTCGGGATGAGCTCGCCGTTGAAGATGAGCGCGGTGCCGATGCCGGTGCCCAGGGTGGTCGCCACGACCAGTCCATCCTGGCCCTTGGCCGCGCCGAACTGCTGCTCCGCCAGACCGGCGGCGTCGGCGTCGTTGACCACGGTGACCGGACGGCCGCACGCCTCGGAGAAGACCTCGGTGACGTCAACGCCGACCCAGGACTGGTCCAGGTTCGCCATGTAGCCGAGCTTCTCGCCCACGTGAATCGGGGCCGGGAAGGCGATGCCGACCGGAGCGGTTTCCGGAACCTCGAAATGCTCGAGCTGCTGGCGAACGATTTCACCGACGGCCTTCGGGGTGGAGACCTCCGGGGTGAGGATCTTCAGACGCGGCTCGGCGAACTCGCCCTTCTCAAGGTTAACCGGAGCGGCCTTAATGCCGGAGCCGCCAATGTCAACGCCGAACGCCTGTGCAGTCTCAATCATCATGAACCTCTCTATGCAAGGTAAATTTTTGGTGTTAATCGAACCGGTAAGCGCCATACTAGCCCAAGGACTGCCCTATACACGCGCAAAAGACACAATCGGTGAATACGGTTGCATAACCTGTAATACTTAACCGAGTGAACACATGGTTTGTTTTCCTGCAAACGAATGCCGCCACGGATTCGCACATCCATGGCGGCATTCTTCAAGACCGTGCGCGAGGCGCTCACTTCAGCGGAGGCATCGGCTTCCAGTCGGGATCATGCATCAGCTTGCGTGAATCCCACCAGCCCTTGGCTATCTGCACCAGGCCGGTCCTGACGTGCTCGCGATCCACCATGACCAGCCGGATAACCTCCTTGGCCGCGGTCAGGATGGTTCCCAGGCCGAACAGCAGCGGACGGTAGTCGCCGAACGTCATGAAATAGCGGGCCATGTAGCCGCGGTTGCGCATGATGTGGTAGCGGTTCACGTCGGACGTGGAGTTGAGCTGGCGTACGCCGGCGATGTCCCAGTTGCCGATCTCCCTCGTACGACGCAGCACGACGTCCGGTACCACGATCGGATTGGTCACCTTGCTGGCGCGGTAGCCGTACATCGTGTCGTCCCAGTAGATGAAGAAGCGCGGGTCCGGCAGGCCGACCTGCTCGACGACGTTGCGTCGGAACAGTCCGCCTTCGAAGCACAGCGTGTTCATGACGCGGTAGCCTGCGCGGCCGAACGCGGCGGGCGCGATCGGATTCGGGATGCCCAGGGGGATGTTGAAGTCGTATTGCCAGTAGAACGGCCCGCCGTCGTAGTCGAAACGGCTGCCTTGGATCACGTCGTGGCGGCCGGTCCATTTGGCCAGGCGTTCGATGGCCTCCGGCATGACCGCGACGTCGTCGTCCATGACCCAGAACCATTCCGCTCCCAGTTCGTACGCCGTCTTCACGCCCGCCGAGAAGCCGCCCGCGCCTCCGAGGTTCTCGGTCTGCGGGTCGTAGACCACGCGGCTTTCGTTGCCGGTACGGTCGGGCACGGTGGTACCCCACATGCCCGTCACCTTGGCGCGGAACTCGTCGACCATGCCACGGGTTTCGTCGGATTGCTCGTTGTCGACTATGACGATGCGCCACGGTGCGACGGTGAGCTTGCAGAACGATTCGAACAGGGTGGCGAGCAACTGCTGGCGCTTGTAGGTGACCACGATGATGGCCAGCTTGTCGATGCTCTTTTTGGCAACTTGCTTTTCAGTCATGCTTTCCATTCTTGCACCCGCCCTCAACCGTCATGGCCGGAGGCAATCCCAACCGATGCGGTCCGATTATTCGCGTACGAGGCGGATATGCTCCACATCGTCGCGCTTGGAACGACGGTAGAGGACGAAACGGTTGCCGATCACCTGCACGAGCTCCGCTCCCAGCTCCTCGGCCAGCCCCTCGCCCGCCTCCTTCGCGGTCAGTCCGGAACCGTCGAGCACGGAGCATTTGATGAGCTCGCGCTTTTCGATGGTCTCATCCGCCTGCTTGATGGCGTTGTCGCTCAGATCGTTCTTGCCGACCTGGATGAGCGGATTGAGTTTGGTGGCCAGGGAGCGCAGCTGCTTGACCTGCTTCTTGGTGAGTGCCATGTTGTTTTCCATCTCCTTGCTGTTTTACGCTCGCTCAAGATTAGCGTGAGCCCGGTAAAACCGAATCGCCCGAGGACGCTTCCGCCATCCCCGGGCGATTCCACAGTGAATTCGGTCAGCGTCCTTCGGCCAGCACGCCGTCGAGCAGCCGGTCGATGTCCTCGAAGTGCTTCGGCGACGGCCTCCATACCGGATGCCCCGCGGCGACCACCAGCAGCGGAGCCGCCAGCGCCGTCAGGTCATCGAGAGGATTGGAGCCAAGCACCAGGATGTCGGCGGATTTGCCTTCCTCGAGCGAACCTGTGACCGTGTCCACGCCCAGGATGCGCGCGTTCACCCCGGTGGCCGCGTGCAATGCCTCGGCACGGCTGAATCCCGAGTACTTGACCAGCATGGCGAGCTCGCGCCAGGTGGCGTATTGCGAGACGAACGTCATGGCGGTGTCGGTGCCCACGCCGACGTCGATTCCGGCCGCGAGTGCGGTGCGGGCGCCTTCGACCATGCCTTCAACCACCATTTTCGAGCTTTCCGCCTGGATCTCGGTGATGCCGGTCACGTCGCGGTCGAACTCCGTCAGCGGCAGTCCGGCCGAGATCGTGGGGATCAGCGAGCTGTGGCCGTGCAGCGCATTCGGATTGTTCAGGAACAGCTCCACCAGTTCGTCGTCGAGCACGCAGCCGTGTTCGATGGTGTCGACTCCGGCCGTGAGCGCCCTGCGCACGCCTTCGACGCTTTGCGCGTGCGCGCCGCCGCTGATGCCCG
>CAVEVJ010000315.1:0-12258 GCA_963619075.1 Acidaminococcaceae bacterium | reverse complement strand
GAGCAGGGTCGCCGCGGCGGCGATGCCTGCCAGGAGTTTTCTCATCTTCATGAGCTTCCTCTTCTCTGATTTATTGGTTTCGGGATTTAGTTGGTTTCGGGATTTATTGATTTACAGGTATGCGGCTGCCCGCGTTCCGCGGCGGCCAGCGGAGCCGCCGTGGAACGCCTTGCGTCTATTCCAATAACTGCTCCTTTCGCTGTTGTCTGCGCCACCATTCATGGATGGCGAATCCGGCGAATATCGCCAGCAAGCCCATAACAAGTCCTGATGCCAGATAGTTTCTGGTCGTCAATCCGCCCGTCAACGGCAAGTGTTCCGAACTCTTGCACACGTTCACGAACGCGGCCTCGTCGTTGGCGTCCGTGGCCGTTGGAGCGTTGTATCCAGGTGTGGTGACGATTACGGAGTACACGCCCTTCATCTGGTCTTCCTCCACACGGAATCGCAGATACCGCACGTTTGTGGCGTAGGTGAGCGTGGCGTCGTTACCGGCGACTTCCGTCACCTTGTACACGTAGGCGCCCGGCTTGGAGAAGGTGAACGAACCGAAGCCGATTTTGGCGTAGTCGCCCGCTTTGGTCGTAACCACATCGCTCTTTCCGACGGTCACCGACGTTCCATTCGACGGATCGGGAAGCGTGTCCAGCGTGGTGGTGTCGGTGGTGCAGACGATGGAGCTCGCGTCGCTGTATGAGCCGGCGTTGGTGCTGTAATTGCACTTTGCTACCGTGAACGTGAACCTGTCCCGGTCGGAATTCGACCAGTCGCGTCCGGAAAGCTCCTTGTACAGCGGAGCGGAATCGGCGGTGCTGTCGATCGTCTTCGGATTCAGCTTCTCATACGTGTTGACGAATTTGATGCTGCTGACCGTCGTTGTCGAATCGTCGCCTTTCAGCACGCTCTTGGACGTGGTCACGTTCAACGTGCCGTCGCCGTTGTCGCTTACCTTCACCGTCACCGTGTATATCCACTGTTTGAACCAGATGCCGTCGATTTTCACATCTTTGGCGGATGCACCCGACGGTTTCACGTAATCGGAATCCAGTTCGGTGTTCACCTCTCCCGTATTCGGATTGGTGTGCTGCGCCAACTCCTTGACTTCAAAGACGTAGGTTTTGCCGATGTCGGATTCGTTGAACACCAGACTGGTCAATTTGGTCACGGTATTCGTGGCCCTACCGGGATTTGTTTCGCTTTGCGCCTCACTGCCGGCGGCGTATTCGTTGGAGAATTTTCGGTCGCCAGAGAACGTTCCAGCCGAGATGCGTTGCTTCGAGGCCTCATCCTTGCCGCTGATGGTGAAGGTGAACTCGCCCGCATACAGGTTGCGCGTGGTGCCGGAGTTCTTGTTGTGCAGTTCCTTGGTCACTTCAACCCCGGAGAACGCTGCGGTGGCATGGTACGCGTTGGTGAACGCCGCCTTGTCGGTCACCTTGCGATCATCGGCCGTTGAGGAAGACCTGTTGTTGTAGGTGACGCTTTCCACCCTCAATTCACCGGTGTGCTTGCCGTTCTTATCGGTGTCGGAGATCACGTAGGTGACCGTCGACATGTGATCGTCATACGTGACGCTTGCGATATCGCCGGTTTCCTCAACGATGTTGAACTTGTACGTTCCGGCTTTGCGGAAGGTGAGTTTCGTGAACGTGAACGATTTCGACTCGCCGGATTCCGCCGTTACCTTCGTCGACGTCGCACTGACGAGCGTACTGTCGGCGGCACATGACGAATCGCAATCGGCACCGCTGACGTAACCGCTCGTCACAGCGTTTTCCGTAGCTTCATCCGCGGCCGTCACCTTGAACGAGAAGGAGTCGGTTTCGGTACGCGCACGCCCGGTCAGCGTTTTCACTCCTTCCGGAGCCGCAACAACTTCCGAAGCCGTATACGTGTTGGTGAACTGAATCGGATTCGAACCGTCTTCGGGAATGGCGACCTTCGTCAATGCACCGGAATCGTCAGCCTTGTAGTATGAGATGCTGGCGTTCACCACGCCATCCGTAACGGTCACCGCCACGAACACGTAGTACGCCGTGGAATCGTATGTCATGGCATTACCGGCATCCATGACCGTACCATCGTTTTCCGTCACCTTGTACACGTACGTCTGATCGCCATGCTCCGCCTCGAACGAGACGCTGGGGAACGAAGCCGCGTGGAAGGCGTCAAAGGACGCGTCCACGGAACCGTTGCTGCCGGCACTGCTCGGCATGGGCACATCGGATGCATTGCTAGGCAGTTCCGCGACCGTCGATTTCTCCCCTTCGGACGTCGGATAGCTGCCGACCGCCGTCAGTTTCGTGCTGAACATGCCCGCTTGGTACGGATAGCCGTTCTCCGTATAGTTCTTAGTGGCGAAGAACGCTACCTCTCGTGGATCCTTGCTGTAGTTGTTGGTGAATTCGGCCTTGTTGTTCTCAACCGTCTCGCCGCTGCCGTCCGCACCGGAATCGGCGTACTTCTGCACGGTCTTGACTCCGGTCACCTTGAGATCGCCGTCCTTGACTTCGACCGTGACCGTCACCGTGTATTGCGCACGCGAATAGTTGAACCCTTCCAAAGCCCCGGAAGACGGCATGGTCTCCGAAAGCAGATACGTGTACGTGCCCGGCTTGGTGAAGGTGATGTCGCCGAACGTCATGCTTTGCGAGTCATCACCAGGAACCTGATATGTCAACGTTTTCTTCATCACATGATTGCCGTTGGCATCCACGTCGGAAACCGAACAGCTTTCATTCGACTGCGCATCGCACGCGGGCAACGGAGTGTCCTGCGACGCCTGCAACTGGAATTCGAACGGATACGAACCGGTCGTTCCATCAGGCAGGCCGACCACTTTCTTCACGGCCGCAACGAACTGGTCCGCGACCAAGGTGATGCTGTTCGGCTGGTACGTGTTGCCCACCACCGCGGCCGAAGTGCCGGAAGAACGCTGAATCGTGCCGTTCAGGTTGCTGGATTTGGCGCTCTCGAACACATAACCGTTCGGCAGGGACTCTTCCGTGATTGTGTAGGAGACGCCGTCCGAAATGTTGGCGATGCTGAGCGTCTGCTTGTTGGAAAGCTTGACGTTCTCCGTCGTCGCGCACTTTTCCTCGTCGGTGTCGCCTTCCGCCACGCAGCGGACAAGCTGGCCGGAAGTGCTGTCTTCGGAATCGCGCACCAGCTTCATGACCACCGTCTGGGCATCGTCGAGCTTGCCGGCGCCGGCGCCGCCGGAAATCGTGCCGTAATAGTAGTCGGTCTTGCCGTCCTGCTGAAGCTTGGAGGCATCATCCGCGCGCAACGTGATGTTGAACGAGAACTGTTGGGTGTTGAAATCATCCGGCTTGTCATAGCCGTCGCCCACCGTAACTTTCTTGGTAAGCGTCAGACTGGCCTTACGCTGGTCCTGCACGCGAATCACGTTCGCACCGGTGAAGATGCTAGCCAGATTAGCGTCCTTCAATGTGAATCGGACGCCGGTTCCTTGCTCTTCTCCCTTGTCTTCGGCCTGATTGACCTTGAAGTGCGTCCATCCGGTGGTGTTGACGAACCCATCGTCCGTTATGTTGCTCTGATCGGCCAATGTGTAGTAGCCGTTCTCGAAGTCACCGGTCCAACTGACGTCCACGGCCTTTTTGCTTTCGGAACCGATGGTTTCGGACCAGTCGTCGTTCGTTACGCACTCCTCGTCCGCGCACCGCATCTGCGTGACCACCAGATCGGAAAGCGTACGGTTGATGGAACGATTGGCCGCGAACTGCTTAAGCACCTGGTTTATGGTGCCGACATGCGTCATGGTGGAAACACCGTCGTCTTCCGTGCCGGCATCCGCATAAATACCGTCGTCGGTAATGAGCAGCTTCACCAGGGTGTCGTTGATCTCATAGCCTTCGGGCGCACTGGTTTCCTTGACATAGTAGGTTCCTTCGTCAAGATCGACACCGCTGCCATCAACGTCGTAGGTCGAGGAGCCCTTCATGCCGAACATGCAGGAGCCCTTCATCTCGTACGGATAACTTGTGTTCGCCGTCACGCAGGTCTGCAATGCCGTGGCGCCCTCCAACAGGGTCGTGCCGTCCTCGCTGACCTGGTCCGCGGTATACAGGCTGAATTCCGCGCCTTCCACAGGATTGCCGGCGTCATCCACCTTCTGCACGATCGGAGCGTTGCGCACGTCGGTGATGGCGATCTGCACGCCGAAGCTGCGCAGGAACTGCTGGCCGTTGCTGCCCACTTCAGAGGTGTCGAGGCGGACCGTGTTGTCGGCGGTGATGCCGTCCACGGAATCAGCGGTGGTGTAGTACGCGCCGATGGCATACAGCGCATCGGCTTTCTCACTGTCAGAACGCATGAAATAGTAGGTGAAGATATCGCCGGGCATACTGGAAATCGACGTCGAATACTTGCCTTCGGAATCCAATCCGAAGAAATGCAGGTAATTCGTATTCCCCGCGGCATCCGAATCGGCCAGTTCGGCGACGTCCTCCGTGCCATCTACCGTTTTCTCGGAAAGGTCCCAGCCATTCAACGCACTACCGGTGACCGCGCTCCACGTATCGGTTTCCAACGTGCCGGTATCCGTCTTGTTTCTTTGCAGAATAACGGCGAATACCTTGCCTTGGGTTACGTCATAGGGATAGCCGTCCATACCGTAGACGGTGGTGCCGTTGGCCACGGTCATCGTTTCGTTGGCCACGGACCATGCGCCGGACTCCCATCTGCCTTCCTCCTCGTTGCAGAGCAGCAGTCCGTCTCCCGTGGCGCCGATCTGATAGCGCAACAGTATGTCTGAGGATTTTCGGTATCCGGGCGGAGCGCTGGTTTCCTTCAGCACGTAATGCGTGATGCCTCGTCCGTTGCGGGCAAGGTCGGCGAAGTTCACCGGCTTTCCGGTCTCGTAATTCGTGAACTTGTAGACGCCGTCCTTGTCGGTGGTGCCCTTGCAGATCAGGTCGGCTGCGGTGTAGGAGTAGTCGCTGCCCGCCTTGTACAGTTCGAAGCTCGCCCCGGCGACCCGGTTGCCCTGCTGGTCGAGCTTGACGAGATTGTTTTCCGGAATGTCGGCGAGGTTGAACTTGACCTTCAGATTGGACTCGTTGTTGCCGCGTTCCAGGTAGAAGAAGTCCAGCGTATGGTAGGTGCCGTCCGCGAAGGTGTTCGTATTGGCCGTGGACCATTCCAGATTCTTGAACTCGTCTGAGTCCTCACCGTAGGCGTTGGCGAACATCTGGCGAATCGTCGTATTGGTGTAGGTGGTGCCGCCGTCAGCGCTTTTCACCTTCACAACGCCCGTCTGGAAGTTGATATTCAGCGCGGCGCTGTTGTGGATGCCACCCACGTCTCCGACCAGCACACCGTCGATGAACACCCACACGTCATCGTCGCCACTGAATTCGAAGGTCATCGCCTTGTCGTTGACGATGCCGTTGACCGGCTGCATGAATTCCGATTGGGTGTGCATGCCGAAGTAATGGTTCACTATGGAGTCCATCGGACCGATCTTGTTCGACAACGACCCATCCGAATTCTGAGAGAACACGTCGGACGCGGAATTGAAGGGGAAGAACTCGCCGTTCACACCCGGGGTATCGTATAGCGACATGGAGTACGACGATTGGCCCGCTGTGATGTCGTTCAAGGCGGCGTAATTCTTGGTGCTGTCGTACACGTAATAGCCGTCCTGCAATTGCAGCAGACCGGTCACATTCGGATAGACATACTTGGAATCGCTCATGTCCGTGTTCGTGGTATCGAACAGATAGTTCAGCGACTGTGTGCCGTCGGTTGTATAGCCGCGCCATGAGTACAGCTGGTCCGCCGCGATGACCGGATATCCGTCTTCCAGCAGCGGTTTGACCATTCCCTTGCGAGGCGACGCGCTATACGTCCATTTATTGATGGTGGATTGGTCGTTATAGGTTTCACCGCCATACGTAAAGTGCAGCTGTTTACCTTTGTTGATGCCCGAGTCGGAATGATCGAACCATGTGCTGCTACACGGATCGTAACTATCCGTCGTATCCGCACAACCGTATGGCTGCACCCAATAATCGAACAGATCGACGGTGGTATTGGACGGATTCACCGTATCGCTGACCACATGATCCGAAAAAGGCACGCTTGAAGAGTCATCGGCCTGGGCCGAGGGAACCACGATCACCGTGGCGATGAGCGTCATCACGGCCAGCAAAGCCGCAGTGGGGGCACGAAAAGACCCCAGTACACCCTTGTCTGACCTTCTGTTCAAACAAGAGAATACCGCCACCGCCAACCTCTCTTTCAGCATGAAAGTCAAACGAATATTCTTAAAACAGACACCCAACGGCATCCGACGTAAACGTGAACAGTCGCAACTATACGTAGCCCCATATACACCCGACACCCCCCGTTAGCATTAGGGGGGGGGGTGAATCAAAAGTTTCGACACGGAAATATCACAAGTGAATGACCGCGTGGCGCATGATATGGGGTTGCGGATTTCTCCGCCAGCCCAGAATGAGAAGGAACAGCCAGCCGGGAACGAGCACGCCCAGCAAAGCATATATGCCCATGCGCACCGGGTCGTGCATGGTGTTCGGATCCGGTGCCGGCACCGGAATCTTCACCCTGTGGCCGGAAACCAATAATCGATGCGTGTTCACGCCATACGGCGTGCAGGTCATCAACGTCACACGGTCCTCGCCTTTGACCACACGCAGTTTGCTGGTATCCTGCGGCTCGATCACATCTATGCTGTCCACCTCGTAACCGAGGGTCTCGCCCATTACCTCAAGATAGAAGAAATCACCTTCACGCAGCTCGTCGATGCGTGTGAACATGGCCGCCTCGACCAGGCCACGATGTCCGGTGATCACCGCATGCGTGCTTTTGCCGCCAACGGGAAGCGACGTGCCGTACAAATGCCCGGCGCCGGCGGCGAGCGCCGCATCCGACGTTCCGTGATATATCGGCAGTTTGATCGACACCTTCGGTATGCGGATTGTGCCGATCACACCGTCGCCGGAATCCAGCAACGACTGGTATTCGCTGTCTTTGGCTGCCAAAGAGTCTTCGCCGGACGCCTGAGATCCGCCGGTCGCGGAAGAGAACGGATCCTCAGCCTCGCCGAGAACGGTCTGTTCGGAGGCGGCGATTTTCTTGTTGTATTGTTTCGCCGCGTCGATGGCCTCTTCCACCTGCGAGTACGGCCATCCCTCAACGTGTTGCGTGGCTTCGTCGGCCGTCTGCGCGGTACGGCGCGAGGCCTGCCATTGCAGCATATAGGGAAAGCCGGCAATACTGATCGCGGCGATCACCAGCGTGATCACGAACGCATACAGGGCGTGCAATTGGCGGCGCAACCGGCTTTTACGCGCCTCGCTCGCCGAAATGTCGATCGCTTTGTCGAATGCAAGGGGTTGCCATGGTTCCGGCTGCGATTCGTTTTCGGCCACAGGGCACCTCCTTTACGCGATACGGAATTTCCGCCAGCCACCGCCACTGTTACGTGACGTTGGGATACACAATAGCGTTCGAAGGGGATGAGCGGGGGTGCGGCGTTTAATGCTTCTTCGTGTTGCGGCCCTTGAAGTAGATGTCGAACACAATCCAGACCGACAATATGAACGCGATCACGTACCCGAGGAAACCGACGATCGGTATGCCGAAAATCACCGGTTTGATGCCCGCGTAATACACGATCGAAGAGCCGACGAACAGGCCGACCACAATCAACGCCATCGTCAGTCGGTTCATCATGTCCGCAAGCAGATGCAACGGTTCCTGCGAACCCACCATCTCCATATTCACGCGCAACTGGCCGCGCGTGAGCATGCGCGACGCGACCTTCAGCTCGCTGGCCGCGGCAAGCAGGCCGTGCAGCGCCTGATGGCCTTCGATGGCAAGCGTCTTCGCTTCCTCCTTGAGGAAGTCCTTCTTCGACGTGCTGGCCTCGATATGGTCGGAGATGATCTGGATCATGTTCACGTCGGGAATGAACTCGTCGAGCAGTCCTTCCAGCGTGACCAGCGCACGCCCGACCGTGGTGACGGTGCTCGGCACCTCGATGCCATGCTTCTGAGCCATTTGGGTGAGCGCCGTGAGCATGGCGGCGATGTCGAGTTCCACAAGTTCCACCGTGCCGAACTCCTTGACGATCACGTCAAGGTCGGCCAGCAACGACGGGTAGTCCTCAGCATCGGCCTCGGCTCCGGCGAAGCGCAGCAGGCCGTCCGCCAAGGCCGGGGAATCCTGTTTGGCCACCGCGAAGATCATGTCTTTCAGCACGGAACGGGTTTTCGCATTGAGCCGTCCCGTCATGCCAAGGTCGAGCAGTATGATCCGCCCGCCGCTCACCATGATGTTGCCCGGATGCGGATCGGCGTGGAAGAAGCCTTCGTCGAGTACCTGCGTCGCGTAATTGTCGACGAGTTTGGTGCCGATCTCCTTCAGGTCGTAGCCGGCTTTGACGAGTTTGTCTGGGTGGGAGACGGAAATGCCCTCCACGTAGTCCATGACCACCACATGTTCGGTGCACAGGTCCATATACGGCTTGGGGCAGTCCATGTACTTGTAGTGTTCGCAGAATCGTTTGAATTCCGCCAGATTCCGCGCCTCGTTCAGAAAGTCCGTTTCGGATTCGAACGTGTCCCACAGTTCCTCGACCACGCCGGAAAGGTCCACCACCGACGCGCTGGGCACGGTTTTCGACGCCACACCGGCTATGGAACGCATGATGGACACGTCCTGCGCCATGGTTTCGCGCACGCCCGGCCGCTGCACCTTGATGGCGACATCCTCGCCGGTGGAAAGCTTCGCCCGATGCACCTGCGCAAGGCTGGCCGATCCGAGCGGAGTGGCGTCGATATGTTCGAATATCTCGTCCACAGGCCTGCCGAATTCGTTTTCGAGCACTTGCAGCACCGTGCCGTACGGCATGGGATCGGCGTCGGCGCGCAGTTTGGCCAGTTCGTCGCAGAACTGCTGCGGCAGGATTTCGGAACGCATCGACAGAATCTGGCCGACCTTCACGAACGTCGGGCCGAGCGCTTCGAACATGAGCCGCATCTTGACCGGGGTCAATCCGTGGATCACGTCGAATTGTTTGACGATGCCGCCGATTTCCCTCAGTCGCTTCAGTTTGCCGCGTCGCGTCAGATGGTAGCGTTCGGAAAACGTGTCCTTGTGCGGGAACAGGCCGATGGTCTCGTCTTGCGATTGCGCCGCTCGTTTTGGTTGCGGAATATTCGTTTTCGCCGCGGACTGCGCGGCCGCGTCGGGGGAAGGGTCCGCGGCCGGGTTGATCACCGCATTGACTCTGTCGGACAATGTGACGGGCTCCACGCTTTCGGGGCGTGCCTCGGACCGGGACGACTTCACAAACATATCGCAACTCTTACATCAGACGTATCGAACAGGGCTTATCGGACGCGCCGTACGGTTGCCGTCGGCAAACAACTAATCGTTCGACGCGCATAATAAATCGCCGTCCGGGCGCTTGCTGCGCGACGGACGGCGATTCAGATACGTTACTCGGCCTCGCCGGCAGGAGCGTCGTCCTTGGTCTCGGGCTTGGTTTCGTCCTTGGTCTCGGACGCTTCCTTGACCTCCTCGACCTTGTGCTTGAGCTCGGCGTTGAGAGCCTTGCCCTGCTCCACGGTCAGCTCACCCTTCTTGACGAGATCGTCGACGATCTCCTGACTCTTCTCGACGGTGGTCGCCAAAGCGCCGACACCGGCGAGAAACACCTTGCGCAGACCGTCACCAAAATCAAAATCAGCCATGATTACCTCCCTTAGGCGATGGTGGTACCCACTTTATCGCACTGTCTTCGCATATACGCCGAACAAAACCGGCCAATCGCGGCAAAAATGGCCTATTTTTCCGGTTTTGTTTTCTCGCTTTACGACTATCTTGGACGAGACATCGCCACACGACGCGCACGCTCGGCGACCGCGTTGATGCGGTTCAGCTCGGCCCGCTGTTCATCGCTCTGCCCTGCCGCTTCCGGATCGAAGGAGCCGTAGCGGCGTTCGACCGCGGTACGGATCAGGAAATCCGCGATCGCCGGGTTCTTTGGTAGCAGCGAGCCGTGCATGTACGTGCCGATCACATTGTTGACGCGTGCACCTTCCGTATGGTCCTCACCATTGTTGCCTGTGCCTTCCGCCTCCACGGTTCCCAACGGCTTCACGCCGCTGCGCAGGAATGTCTGACCTGAATGGTTCTCGTACCCGATGATCTTGCCGAAATCGGCGGAGTCTTCGGTCAGATTGCCGATCATGCGGGTTTCCTGCCCTACCGTGTAGGCTCCGATCACGCCGATGCCGTCAAGTCTGGACCCGTCGACCGTTTCGAAATACTCGCCGAACAGCTGGTACAGGCCGCAGATCATCAGCATCGGCATACCGTCCGCGGCGAGGGAGCGCAGCAGGTCGGCACGGTTGAAGAAGTCGCTGATGATCTTCTTCTGGCCGGTGTCCTGCCCGCCGCCGCCCAGAATCATGTCTACATGTTCCGGCCATTCGCAGCCCTGATTGTAGGCGTGCACGCGCGGCTCATACCCATACAGCGCGAGACGGCGCCGCACGGTGAGCACGTTGCCCGAGTCGCCATAGATGTTCATGTCTTTCGGATACAGCGATACGATGTCGATTATCTGGCTCATGTTTCCCTCGATTCCCGGCTGCCTGCTCACTTGCCCACGCCCGCGTCGGACACTTTCGCGATGGTGGCGAGGGTGGCGCGGGTTTTGAGCATGGCGGTGTAGGTGCAGTAGATGTGTTTCGGTGTGCCGGGATTGGCTTGGACGAACGCCTTGACCGATTCTTCCAGCTCCGTGCTGACCGATCCGACCGGCACTTGATCGTATTCGAGACGCAGGGCCATATCCCATGCGCGAACGCCGGAGACGGAACGCACGCCGGTTTGACGCAGCGACGTGAAATCAACGTCCCACAGCCAGCTCATATCGCGGCCGTCGGCGTATTCGTCGTTGATGCAGATCATCGTGTCACATCCCTCGGGCTTGAACGATGCAAGGGAAAGGCGGAATCCCATGGGATTCTTGACGAGCAGCAGTTCCACGGGAGAGCCGTTCACGTCGATTACCTCGCCTCGGCCGAATGCCGGCGTCACCTGCGCGGCCGCGTCGATCATGTTCTGGTCGGTGCTGCGGGCGAAGTCGATGACATGCTGCGATATTCCGGCATTGCGCAGCATCTCGTCCGCGGCGGCGTCGGTTTCTCCGGTCTGTGCGAGCGCCTCTTCGAACGGCAGGAACATGGCCTGCGCATCATCCACGACGGCTCGTACGACGGCGAGCGCCGCGGCCGCGTTGTACAGGTTGTAGACGCCTTCCAGCTTCACGTCGGTTTCGTAGGTCGTTCCGTCGATGGCGAAGCTTGCGCGATGGTCGCCGACGGATAGCAGCGTGACGTCGGCGGATAGTGTATCTGTGGTGTCGGCGATTGCACCTTCCGACCGTTCCGAAGCGTTGTGCGATTCGGTTTCAACGGCGGCTTCCGCGTCCACGGTGGTGCGCATGTCGTCGTCGGACGGGAAGAAGCTGCGCAGGGACTCGTCGAGGCCGAAATAGCGTACCTGCACGTCTTCTTCGGTGTGCACCACGTCGGCAAGGCGAGCGATGCGGGGGTCTTCGCAATTGAGCACCACCGTTCCCGTGGTGGCTTCCGCGGCTTTGCTCAGCAACCGTGCGGTGTTGTCGATCTCTCCGAACCGGTCGAGCTGGTCTCGCATCACGTTGAGCAGCAGGCAGTAGTCGGGTTGCACCTGTTTGACGAAATGCACCGCGTACGCCTCATCCAATTCCAGTACCGCGATGTCGGCGTCCAGTTTGCCGCTTAATGAGACTTCGCCCAGCAGCGACGAGACCACTCCCCTGGTGAAGTTCGAACCGGTCGGGTTGGTGAACACCTTCAATCCCAACGATTCCAGCATGCTCGCCACCATGCGGGTGGTGGTGGTCTTGCCGTTGGTTCCCGAAACGAGCACTACGCCGAACGGCAGGTTCGCCAAGGTCCGCGCGAGGAATTGGGGGTCGATGCGTTCCACCACTTTGCCGGGGAACGCGCTGCCGCCGCCGTGCATGAGTCGGGCCGCCGCACGCACGGCCTTGCCGATCAGCGGCGTTGCGAATGAGTTCCACGCCATGCTTATACCTCCTGCTGCCTCTGGTAATCCTGCGGCATGTCTTTGAACTTCGAATACGCGCCGAGAAACGCCAGACTGAACGTTTGGGTCGGACCGTTACGATGCTTCGCCATGATGATG
>CAVEVJ010000314.1:0-2172 GCA_963619075.1 Acidaminococcaceae bacterium | reverse complement strand
TTCCCACGCACCCCAACATGTTCGTCTCACTTAAGTGTGCGCCTAGTCTTCCTGCGTAATGGGACAGATATAGTAGACGGCCGTTTCGCCGTAATCACGCCGATCGACGATCTCCCATCCGTCGGGAGGAATCGGTTCATCAGAACGGGCAGAGCGTTCCAACACGATGACCGAACGTTCATCGGTCAGGTCGCGTCCAGCCAGATCGGCAAGCAGCTGATTGCACTCCTCGGTTGCGAACGCATACGGCGGATCGATGAAAATCACGCCGAACGGAGCCACCGCGGCGGCCGAGGATGCGTACTTCTCCGCGCGCGCCTTGATTACACGGGCATTCATACCCGATTCCCACGACCGGTTATGCTTCAACGTATTCAAGGTCTTCGCAATCAGCGCCGCAGCGGGAGCCGAAGATTCCACTGCCACTAGATCGCAGGCGCCGCGGCTCAACGCCTCGACTCCAAGGGCACCTGTTCCCGCGAACAGGTCCAGCACGTGCGCATCGTCGAGCGCTCCCCACGAATCGAGCCGTGAGAAAATCGCCTCTTTCGTACGGTCTGTGGTCGGCCTGGTACCTGCCTTCGGTGTGGTCAGAGCCACGCCCTTGAATCGTCCGGAAATAACACGCATGGCTTCTAGACTAATTGCTGGTCAGGAAGGTCTCGTTGCCGCGCGTGAAATCGAGCACCGCACCGGCAAGTTGTACATACTCCCGTAATTCCGGATCGTCGGAGACCAATTTCACGGCTTCGGCCCGGGCTGTCTCGATAATCTTCACATCCTTGACCACACGCAGGAGTTTCAATCCCGATTTTCCGCCGGACTGCGCGTCTCCCAGCACGTCGCCAGCGCCGCGGAATTCCAAATCGGCCTGCGCGATTTCGGCGCCATCCAGCGTGCCTTTGATCACGTCCAGCCGACGTGCCGCATCGCTGCCTTCCGGAGCTCTGGAAATCAGAAACGCGCCCGATTCGGTACCCCCGCGTCCCACGCGTCCGCGCAGCTGATGCAACTGAGACAACCCATATCGATCGGCGTCGAAAATCACCATGCAACTGGCCTGTGCCACATCTACACCGACTTCGATGACCGTTGTGGACACCAGTACCGGAGTTTCCCCGGATTCGAAGCCCGCCATTACCTGCGCTTTCGTGGTATCGTCATCACGTCCGGTCAGGGTGGCGATGCGAATGCCGGCGAATTGCGGCAGCGACCGCAGCCGGTCGGCGATCTCCGCGACGGAATGCAACGGCGGTCGTTGCTCGCGTCGTTCATCATCCTCGCCGAGATCATAGGTCGCGTCGAATGCGGAGCCGACTTCCGTATTGTCCGCGTCGTCCGCCGTATCCGCATCTTCGGCATTGGCGTCGATACGCGGGCAGACCACGTACGCGCGCTCCCCCGCGTCGAGGCGATGGCGAATCAGGCTGAACATCTCCGCCATCAGGGCCCCGTTCTCTTCGGGCACGATGAAGGTGCGGATTGGTTTTCTGCCGCCGGGCAGCTCGGTCAGCCAAGAGATGTCAAGATCGCCGAACCAGGTCATGGCGGCGGTACGCGGAATCGGCGTTGCTGTCATGACCAACAGGTGCGGAGCCGCGGAGCCTTTGGCATTCAACGATTCGCGCTGTTCCACGCCGAAGCGGTGTTGTTCATCGATCACCGCCAACGTGAGGTTCGGCGCTTGGAAGGTTTTGGAGAACGCGGCATGCGTGGCCACCACAATGCAGGGTGCGCCCGAGGCCGCCGCCGCAAGCACACGTCGGCGTACGGCGAGTTTCATACCGCCGGTGAGCAGCAGTACCGGAATGTCATCGGCCGTCGAATCGACTTGTCCACCTTCATCCACAGGCGTGTTGTGTATTGTTTCGTCTTCGGATTCCCCGGATTTCGACTGCTGGCCGGCAGCCATCCCCCACTGTTCTGAGGTGTAGTGGTTTCGCATCCGTTCCACCATGCCGCGGATACTTGCGTAATGCTGCTCCGCAAGTACCTGTGTCGGCGCCACCAGAACGGCCTGCCCTCCCGATCCGACGGCCTGCATCATCGCGGCCACGGCCACAACGGTTTTGCCGGAACCGACCTCGCCCTGCAGCAGACGTTGCATGGGGTAATCGTGCGCCATATCGTTGGAAATATCGTCGATCACCTGCCGTTGCCCTGCCGTCAACG
>CAVEVJ010000313.1:0-6165 GCA_963619075.1 Acidaminococcaceae bacterium | reverse complement strand
CTTGGTGGTGAGGCCGTGCCTCCGGGAACGTTCCGGGACAACTTCAAGAAGGCCGCTGCGAAGGCTGGAAGGCCGGACCTGCATGTCCACTCGCTGCGTGCCATGTTCGACACGTACGCGGTACGTCTGAACGTTGATGGCACCATGCGCGATTACATGACGGTTGCGCGTAGGACCGATGAGGTTACCGCTGTGAACGCCTATCAGAAGTCGGACATGCAGCGTTGCGTCGGTTTGGTGAACCGTATAGGTGACGCCATCATCTCCCCTGATGTCGAGTCGGACACTAGGACGGGTTTTTATGCAGTGTCCTAGTAAAACGTCCTAGGACGTCCTAGTACGCGTCCTAGCGGGACGTTCCACGCCCTTGTTGGCCAACAGCGTGATTATGCCAGCAGCGTAGCCGTATATGTGTGGGAGATGTGCAGATAAACCCGCTCCATACCCGCCATAGTACCCACATACGGTCATAGCGTGGCAAAAACACGTATACGGGCGTGCATCCCAACGTAGGGAGTTTTACATCCCCTTTAACGAAGAGGTATATTGAAAAACGCAAACACCTACGAACAGATGTTCGAACAGTGAATGCAGAAGAATAAACCCCGCATGTCAGATGATTGGCCGTCGTTCGACATGCGGGGATACGCAACAGCACCATTCCAGCGTCATACGGAGGTACACACATGGAAAAGCGCTTAGTGGATAAGTCTACAAATATTTCTGATAGCAACCTGAAACCGTCTCACAACGTGCCCCGTACCGTCACAAAAAAAGAGGCGATGGAGCTCTTGCACTGCTCCAGAAGCTACATCGAACAGCTGGCCGCGAAAGGCGTCATCCGCTATTGGAGGCCCTCATACCGGCACAACCTCTACAGTCTCGACGACATCGAGAAACTGTATGAGACACCGTTCAACGCAGCCGTCACGAAATGAGGCGGCACGAATGGAACAGTACGGTACCGTCGCGCATCTAGACGCATACGACGAACGAAACAACCTCGATACCGTGCTGGATGCCACGGCATCGTATCTGGCCGAGGGCGCGTTCGGCGTCTACCGGTTGACCACAAGCAGACACACGGAACGCGTCATAGCCGCCATCGCGCTCATCACCGTCGCATCCGCATACACTCCCATACCCGCGCCAATCACAGCGGCAACCAATGACGTGATAGCGGCACGCATCATCACGCTGGCGTCCGGCATCCAGCCACGCCCCTCCACGCTGACCCTCAACCCGGACGTTCATGGCACGCCGGTACGCGTGGAGATACCGCAGCGGGACACCTTGACAGCGCAGCTCTCCACAGCGGCCCTTGTCCCTCCACGTCCGATACGGGACGCGGCCAGCATCCAGCAGCGCATCATCGAGGCCACCACCATACACAGAGGGGAGTTCTCCCGCTGCCGGACGCCCCGTGACGTCATCAAACGGTTGGGGAGCCTAGCGGGAGGAACATGGCCGCAAGTGGCCGAGGACGTCATGAACGCAGACAACACAGGAAAGGCCGTGAGATGAACGAACAGGAATTCTGGAACAGTCGGGATGACCTGAGATACATCCGCGACTACGCAAGAAGCAAGGGCGTGAGAGTCGCGCCATGGGCGTTGCTGTTCACCACGCTGGCACGGTTGAGCGTCATAGTCCCGCCCAATGTGGTGATACCGGCTTTCGCCGGGGGTAGCCCTATGGGATTGAACGTGTTCGTGGCGCTGATAGGGAACAGCGGGGACGGTAAGGGGTTGACGGAACGCGCGGCAAGAAACCTCATACCGGACATCAAGGATGCCGTGACCACGCAGCCCGCTTCGGGCGAGGGCGTTGCGTCACTGTTCGCCAAACGTGCCACGGATGAGGAAGGGCATAGCGTGCTGGAATGCACCACGTCACGCGCTCTGCTCAGCATCCCCGAGATAACCGCCCTTGGCGGCACCGCCAGACGTGTCGGCTCCACAGTGGTACCCACGTTGACCAGCGCCTATAGCGGCGAGACGTTGGGCTTCTGGAACAAGAACGAAGGCAACCGTCTACAGGTCCCGGAATACGGGTACAGGCTATCCCTCATCACGGGAGTGCAGCCCGCCAATCTGAACGTGATTATGAACGAGGCCGGTACCGGGCTGCCCCAACGGTTCCTATGGGCCGACGTGCTGGACCCCGAAGCCCCGGAAAGGGCCGCTCATGTGGAGCTGGAGCCGTTCGACGTGTCGCGGCTGCCCGCCTCCCCGGCCATGCACGCTCTCGACATTCTGTATCAGGCCGGAAGCCGTTGGAACATGATGAACCATGGCGATACGTGTTACCCGTTGACGTCTATGAGGTTCCCCGAGTGTGTCGCGGATGCCGTTGAACATGACTCGTATCTGAGGCTGAGGGGCCAGCGTGGTGATTCGTTGGACTCCCATGGCATAGGCGTGAGGTTGAAGCTGGCCGCGCTGTTCGCGCTCTTGCAGCAGCGGTTGGACGTGTCCGAGGCTGATTGGATGCTGGCCGACTACGCGTATGGGCGTTCCTCAGGGTTCCGTAGCGAGTGCGTGGAGCGTGCCAGAAAACTGGCGTGCATCAATAAGGCGAGGGACCTAGAGCTTGATGATGAGGCACGTGAACAGGCCGAACAGGTCCGATTGGAACGTGTGGAACAGAGGATATTGAAATACCTTGCTGAGCATGATTTTGGCCGGTCTGGGATAAAGGGAACTGTAATCAGCCGCAGTATGGGACGTGACTGTAGGAATGGTTTTGTCTACGAAGTTCTCGAAAACCTCTACAGTCAAAATAGGGTGCATATAGTGGGGAACGTGACGGAACCCCGAGGTGCTTACTGGGCACTCTCTTAGTAATACGTGATGTAAGCAATGTAAGCATGTAAGCAGCCAATGTTTTCAAGGGTTTTGCGTGTAAGCAAGAGATTGTAAGCAATGTAAGCATGTAAGCAGCCGTTCCTTGCTTACATGCTTGCTTACGTGCTTGCTTACACGTCGAACCCAATGATTCCAAGCTTGCTTACATGTCTACACTGCTTACATGTAGTGTAGACAATGTAAGCAGACATGACTTCACACGAACGTATGAAAGGGCATCGAGATAGGGGAGAGATAGGGGACCACCGATAGCCGTTAGGGATGCGTGGAACGGTTGGGTGCGATAACCAACCACGCCCTAGATTGAATCTAGTTTGGTTGGGTGAGAGCACAGCCCTTACCCTCCCATGACGTATATGAAAGAAATAACTATTAAGTACCTAGTAACCACTAAGTTAAGTTCTTTTTTCGCGTGCGCCCGAGGGGATGCACCCAAGGGGTCGCTGAATTGGCGACCCCTTGCGGGGAGACCCTAAGTTGAGCTTAGGGTCACGCATACGTGCGGCATGAACCCAATAACCTCCGGATTACGGAGGTTTTATTTCATAGGGCCCCTTACACATACGGGCAAATCTGCCAATCAGGTAGGTTCATCGCTTTGCTTAGGGCTATGCGCATACGTGCGGGGAACGTCCATCTAAGCACTAGTAGGCCGTAGCTCCACACATCCCGCCCCGGGGAGTGTCCCCCGCCATGTGCCACAGGGCCGTTGGGTCAATGGCGGAGATAGTGCGGCATGTTCCGCAATGTTCGCGCATGAGCCGTGACATGCGCGTATTACGCCCATAAAGGCCCCTCACGGCCTTTCACGCGCGACCCGCCACCAATTTCGGCCATCGGGGAGAGGGAGCCCAGCCACGCGGAAGGTCTTGCGGTCTTGGTTTGTTTTCAGGATTTCACCGCCCCTACCTCTTGGTGTGGGTCACGTTGTTTGGGTCCATTGTCTCGCCCGGCCCCAGGGCAGGGGACCCCGGGCACGCCCTCTAAGGCATCCTCGGGTGCAGTGCCCCTATCCCTCTGGAGATTTCAAACGTCGCAAAGCGTTACGTCTGATTACCGGCCTCATTGCCATCTCGATGGTGCCAACAGGCCGTGTCGGGGCGTCTGCGGGCCTCTATGGGATTCCGTAGCTTAAGGCGACGGAATTCTCACGGTTGTCGTGAATCTTTTCGGCTGGATTTTGTGTTGTGATTGTTTCGTAAAAACCGGGATTAATCGTACTTAGGTACCGTTTTAGGTACCGGCTGCTTTTTCATGGTTCCAGAAATGGCTTTATTTCAACGTTTTTAAGGGTAGATGTTGAAGTCCCCTTAGCTCCACAGGTAGGGTTTCCGGATAAGTCCGGGAGCCCTTTTTTATGCGAAAACGGCCATTTTCCAACGATTTCCGGCCCGGGGTCGTATGTGGACGATGTGTCACGAAGGTACCCGTAGGCGGTTTATAGTCTCCGTAACTACCGTTTTAACTACCGGGTTAACCAGGGTCATCGACGAGATTGTGGGTCTGGGACATCGGATGGATCCGTCGGGCGCGTCATGACGGCATTTCCAATGCGTGCCGCCATCCCATTCCGATCTCAACCGGGAGATACGCCCGTTTCTTGCGGTCGGGGCAGAGAACGAAGTGATCCCAAGTCTTCGGCCAACCGTCTTTTCTTCTGCCACTGGTGTCATCAAACAGAACGACACCGTTGCGGTCAATCACGGTGAACCGGTCAATTAGCGTGGAGCCGGCAATCAATCGGACTGTGGATGCCAGGTTCCTGACGGTGTTCTCATGTGCGGACGTGGGCGTCCAACGTGATGGCAACCCTACGGAGCGATTCCGGTAGTAACGTTCCAGGATTGCGATGCTCGACAGGACCGGCGGCACAACCAGTACGATCGCATGCGTCGTTCGTCCGTTGAGTTTCGCATTCGAGGCCTCGTCAAGCACGGTCGATGCATTCCTCCATGTACCTTCCACGATGGTGGAGATCCGGTCCACATGGCGAAGGTCAGCCTGAACCCCTCAAGAGGGGTTTCAATATGACATTTGGGTTAAAAACTTTCCGATGTACCCCATACAAAACCCCCGTTAAAGGCAGCATGTCGTATGATTGTTAGGGCAGAGTGAGATGAACACCCGCACGAAAGGGAAAAACATTGATTGAGGACGCATTCGAACAGTCCGCAGAAAAGATGCGGGAACATGGAATGACCGATATGGCTATTGCGCAATTCAAGCATCTGTACGATGTTTGGATTACGGAAGAGGAAAGCAGCTGGATTCGCGAATCCGAAGTGGAGCCGCTCTCCAACGTTCCCAGCTTCCATGACGTATATGAGACCATCAACCACGATAAGGCTGTGGACGCGTTTTCGAAGACGGCCTTCTTGAAGCTCAACGGCGGCCTGGGTACGTCAATGGGTCTTGACTGTGCCAAGTCATTGTTGCCGGTACGCCGTCATAAGGCCCGTCAGATGCGCTTCATCGATATCATCGTCGGACAGGTGCTCACCGCCCGCACACGTCTCGGCGTTGAGCTTCCTTTGACGCTGATGAACTCCTTCCGCACATCTGAAGACACCATGAAGGTGCTGCGCGCCAATAAGAAATTCCATCAGGAAGATGTGCCGATGGAGATCATGCAGCATCAGGAGCCGAAGATCAGCATTGAGACGGGACTGCCCGTGTCATTCCCGGCCAATCCCGAGATGGAATGGTGCCCGCCAGGCCACGGAGATCTGTTCTCCACCATTTGGGAGTCCGGCCTGCTGGACGTGCTCGAGGAGAGGGGCTTCAAGTATCTGTTCATATCCAACTCCGACAATCTCGGGGCAAGGCCTTCTCGCACGCTGGCGCAGCACTTCGAAAACACAGGCGCGCCGTTCATGATTGAGGTGGCTAGGCGCACTCCCGCTGACCGTAAAGGTGGCCATATCGTACGGGACAAGGCCACCGGCCGTCTTATGCTGCGTGAAATGAGCCAGGTCCATTCGGAAGACAAGTCGGAGGCCCAGAACATCGACAAGCATCCGTATTTCAACACCAACAGCATCTGGGTTCGCGTCGACGCGCTGAAGGCCAAGCTGGCCGACTACGACGGCGTGTTGCCGTTGCCCGTCATTCGTAACAAAAAGACCGTCGACCCCACCGATCCGACCAGCGAGCCGGTCATCCAGCTGGAGACCGCCATGGGTGCCGCCGTGACGCTGTTCGACGGCGCCACCTGCGTATGCGTGGACCGTATGCGTTTCCTGCCGGTCAAAACCACCGACGATCTGTTCATTATGCGATCGGACCGATTCCATCTGAC
>CAVEVJ010000312.1:0-8339 GCA_963619075.1 Acidaminococcaceae bacterium | reverse complement strand
GTCCCTCACCGTGAACGCGTCCGACGATACCGACATCAGCGCCAAGACCCTGGTCGCCATTCCGCTCGCGTACTACTCCAGCGCCCAGTACACCATCAATGATGAAGACGAGCGCGTGATCACCGGCTTCGACGTTGAGAACGTAAGCACGCCTTACAACACCGCCATCGGGAATGCGTTGAAGGCTGCCGGCTATGATCTTACCGAGATCAAGGAGGCCACAGCCGGAGGCTCAGGCAGGTATATGGCGTGGGTGGTGCAGAATCTGTTGGATTCCACCGACAGCCCGTGGTCGGGCAATCTGCGTAACTTCCTTGACGCACTGAAGAACGAGTCCACGATTGTTAACGCTGCCGGTGAGGGCACTTGGGCGCCTACCACTGAAGGAAGCACGAACTCGCAGACCGTGTCGGGACTGAAGCCGGGTGTGTATATGATCGTTGACCGCACCGAAAGCGCCCAGACGTCCATCGTCATGATGAACGGCACCGGCATCGATGGCGTCACCAAGCTTCAGGGAACGCAGGAAGGCGCTACCGTCTATACCCTCGGCGATGTGACCTACAAGATTCACGGCATCACCGTGGCGGAGAAGATCATCAAGGGCGAGAACAACGACGGCAAGGGCAACGGAGACTTCATCGGTCCTGGTGAGACTTCCGCCGACGAAGGCTATGACAACGAGACCAGCATCGGTCGTAAGGTCACCTTCCAGCTTGAAACCCAGTCTCCGAACTGGACCGGTTACGACACCTACTACCTCGCACTGAACGATACCCTTTCCAAGGGTCTGACCTTCGATCCCGCCAGCGTCAAGGTTACCTTGGGTGGTGTCGAGATTACCAAGGATAAGGACTACCAGGTGGTTACCGGTGATGATGCCAATCCTGTGGATGGCACGCAGGGCGACACCGGTGCGGAATACGTTGGCGGCAGCAGCTTCAACATCGTCTTCGGACAGTTGGTGGATGGCGAGTTCGTCAAGAGCATCGCGAATGCCGAAACGTTCCCGGCCAATGCCTCCGGAGAAGAGGCCGAAATCGTGGTCACCTACGACGCATGGGTCAACAAGAACGCGGTGATCGGACATCCGGGCAACCCGAATATTGTCGAAGTCGAGTACTCGCATAATCCTAGTCAAGTGGATGAGCATAAGAAGGTGAACACTGAGGAAACCCGCACCTATGTCAGTGGCTTCTCCATGGTCAAGACCGACATGAAGGACGGTGTGCTGGCCGGTGCTGAATTCCAGATCACCCAGAAGGATCCGATTACCGAGGAAGTCAAGACGCTGCAGTTCGTAAAGGTGGATGAGCAGCATTACCGTCTGGCCGACCATACGGAAACCACCGATACCACCAATACCATTGTCACCAATTCGAGTGGCGTGCTCTTCATCGAGGGTCTTGACGGCGAATACACCGTCACCGAGACCAAGTCCCCGTTCAACAATCCGATTCTGCCGAAGTTCTCCATCAAGATCACGGCCGATAAGACCCAGGGCGGAAAGTACAAGGCCGAAATCACCCAGGAGGATGCCAACGGAATGGTGGAGAGACTCTTCAACCACGATTACATCTTCCGTGTGCGCAACGCCCGTAATCTGGCGGAAATGCCGAAGACCGGCGCTGCCTGGCTGTGCGTCTACATGGTGGCCGGACTACTGTGCGTCGGAGGCGGCCTGACCCTCATGCGCGTACGCAAGCGCGGATGACGGTCGGACTCTGACTGGAATTGAGCGGCATGGCTGTACAGCAACGCAGACCGAAACACAAGACCACGCGAAAGCTTGGCATGCAGGCGATCGCGGGCATGGTCCTCGTTTCCATAGGTGTGTTGCTGTGCACCATGCCGCTCATGTTCATGGTGGGCAACCTTAACGAACAGTCCAGCGTGACCGCGGCGCACGAGGACGAGTCGCTCAAACTTGCCAAGGAGCAGCGTCAGCAGGAAATCAAAGAGGCCCAAGAGTACAACGAACGGTTGGCCAGCGAAGGGCAGAACGTACTGGGAGAGGTCACGGATCCCTTCTCCAGCGGCGATGACGGCAAGACGCTTTCCGAACAGGATGAGGACTACCAGTCGCAGCTGGACACTCCCGCTGACGGCATCATGGCGACCATCAAATATCCGACGCTCGGCATCAACCTTCCGGTACGCCACGGAACGTCAAGCAAGGTGCTCGACATGGGCGCGGGGCATATGTACGGAACGTCGCTGCCGGTTGGCGGCAGCAGCACGCATGCCGTGATTTCCGCGCATACCGGCCTGGCCGACCAGGTGATGTTCGACCGTCTCAGCCTGCGCCAGGCGAAGATCGGCGACTTCTTCTACATCACGGTGCTCGACGAGACCCTCGCCTACAAAGTGAAAAGCATCACCGTGGTGGAGCCGAACCAGTTCGACGAGCTGAAAATCGTCGAAGGCGAGGATCTGGTCACGCTGCTCACCTGCACGCCGTACGGCGTGAACAACATGCGTATCCTCGTTACCGGGGAACGCACCACCATGCCGCATCCGGCGCCGGATCTCAAGGACACCGCGAAAGACAACACCGGCAAATACATCGTCGCGGTGATTGTGGCGGCATGGGCGCTCGCGCTGGCTCTTATGGTGGTCTACGTGAAGCGTAAGCCGAAGAAGCAAACGAAGCACGCAAACTCGACACGCCCGAAAGACGATAGTCCAGAGCTGCCCGTAAATTAACCACTCGTAAACCACAGACCGTTGGTTGGAGTACGTGAGTACTCACGAAGTTTGGTTCGCCAAGCCAACGCAGGTTGATGAACATACGCCCACCAAGGGTATGCCGCTTAGCGGTCGAATGTTGCTCTGCCTGCGTGCAGGGCTTTTTTGTTGCCCGGCAGACGTTCCGCTTCACAGTCAATGGCCGACTAAGGAAGGAACGCCATGAAGAGGCCCGAAAAGGAAGTGGTGGTCGCCCAGCTTACGGACAAGTTCCGTGAAGCTGACGCCGTCTACCTGACCGAGTACCGCGGGCTTACCGTTCCGCAGATCTCTGAACTGCGTGAAAAGCTAGGCCGCGATACTTCCTATACTGTGGCTAAGAACACGCTTATTCGCATCGCAGCCAAGGAAGCTGGCATCGAAGGTCTCGACGAGATCCTCGCCGGCCCGACCGCTGTGACCTTCGTGAAGGGTGACTTCATCGAAGCTGCGAAGACCCTGCGTGACTTCGCCAAGACCAACAAGGCACTGATCGTCAAGGGCGGCTACGTTGATGGCACCGTCTACGACGCTGAAGGTGCTGAGAAGCTGGCAGACCTCAAGTCTCGCCCGCAGCTGCTCGCCGAGTTCGCCGGCGACATCAAGGCTACGATGTCCAAGGCCGCGTACCTGTTCAACGCTCTGCCGACCAAGGCCGTGCGTACGATCGATGCGCTGCGCGAGAAGCAGGAAAAGGCTGCCTGATTTCGCTGCGGCTCGCCGCGTGAATGCATGCAACCACAAGAAAAGAAAAAGTTTTAGGTGACGGATACCTCTTCATATCAATCCGTCGCCAAGAATGAAAGGAAGCCATTATGGCTAAGTACACCAACGATGAGCTGCTCGAAGCTTTCGGTGAGATGACCCTGGTTGAGCTCTCCGAGTTCGTCAAGGCCTTCGAAGAGAAGTTCGACGTCGAGGCTGCCGCTCCGGCCGCTGCCGTGATCGCCGCTCCGGGCGCTGCTGCTCCGGCTGAGGAAGAGAAGGACGAGTTCGACGTCGTCCTGTCCGCCGTTGGCGACAAGAAGATCCAGGTCATCAAGGCCGTCCGCGCTATCACCTCCCTGGGTCTGGCTGAGGCCAAGGCTCTCGTTGACGGTGCTCCGAAGGCTGTCCTCGAGAAGGCCAAGAAGGAAGACGCCGAGAAGGCCAAGGCTCAGCTGGAAGAAGCTGGCGCTACCGTCGAGCTCAAGTGATTCACGCGGCATAAGCCGCAATCACAAGCTTAGGAAAACCCCGTTTGCCATATGGCGGCGGGGTTTTCCGCTATGATGGGCGATCTCTTGTGCTCCTTGTGCTTCTTGCATCGCCCGTATTGGGTTGTATGATTTCTGGACTCGTGAGGTTTCCTTCCTCTGAATCGTCGCGAATGATGGGTATGGGCGGGAGCGTCGGTAGAATGAGGAAAATAGGCGAAAGTTACCGATCTGATATGTCATATCCTGTGTGGCATGACGAAGCATGACACAATGGCAGATAGTCTTGTGTGTGAAAGGAAGGCCGACAACGGTGAGCGAAAACCAACGAACGGCGGAGCAATGGGTCGTCAAGGTTGACGGGAATGACCTGAAAAAGCTCGGTGGCGGCGAAAGCGTGGAGATTGGACGCAAGCCGCTGCGTCCATTGGCTGATGATGGCTACGAACGTCTCGATATTATCGATACCGAGAAATCCATGTCGAAAAGGCATGCGGTTTTTTCCGTGGACGAGAAGGGAAGGGCCTTCATCCGTGACCTTGATTCCACGAACGGTTCATACGTGGTGTCTCCCAGTGGTGAGCTGATGAGGCTTCCGTCGGGAGGGGACTTCGCGCTTCCCGCTTCTCCCACGATCATGCAGTTCGGTGACGTGAGAGTGGCCTTCGAACGCTGTCAGGATGACGATTCCACCAGCGACCATCAGCCGGTGGTGTCCAATCTGTTCGAGTATGCGGTTTCGGATGACTTCGTGCAGGAGCCTGATGCGGCTGGCATGTCGGTGGACGATATCCTCAACTTGCGTGCAGGTGAGCCGACCGCCATGTTCAATGCCTGCAGCGTCTCCAATCGAGTCGGATTCCTGCGCCAGGCCGACCGCCAGTCGTTCGCGCCGATCCGTTCCAACGAGCCGAACTACGGTGAGCTTCCGTCCGTTTCCCTCGTGCAGCCACAGCGTGAGGAGCCGTCCAGCAACGAACTCCGTGACCTGTTCGCGGATGCTGCGGCCCAAGCCAACAAGCGATTCCAGGAACCGGTGGCGGAGCGGGACCAGAAGGACGAGAACAGATCCCACAGGATGCAGGACACGATTCCCGTAAGTCAGCTTTCCGCAGACTGGGCCAGCAGGTTTCATACGGAAGACGTGTCGGAATCCGGCATGGACGATATCAAACCGGTCGAGCAGTGCGTACAGGAGTCCGTGAACGACGAAGTCGCCGAAATCAGCGAACCCGAAGTGGTCGAAGAACACGATTCGCGGGAAAACGGCGAAATTCAGGTAAACGATGACGAACGTTTCCGTCCGAACGCCGAATATTCCACTGTTGAAGAGCCCGTTGCGTCCTCTCTGGAGGAGACGTCCGCCTTCATTCCGGTATTCGAACCGGGATCCGTGTTCGACCGCGTGGCGAAGGGCGAATTCAAAGAGCAGGAACAAACCATTGAAGTGGACGGACTGACCTCCGACGATGCCAAGCGCACCGACGATTTCACCGAACAGTTCGAGATGGCCCGTCATCCGGAACTATTGCCGTTCCTCGCTATGAACCCGTTTCTGTATGATGACCTGTACGCATGGCTTGCCGCGCTCGGCAACCAAGACGTAGACGCAGCCTTGTCCAGTAATGAAGGCTATGCGCAATACCGCAAAGCGATGGGGAAGTGAGCCAATATATGAGTGAAAGCAACGAGCAGAACAACGACGCGCTCGACAAGATTCGAGAATGGCGCGAACGCTATCGACTGAGGTTGTCACCGTCAGCCCTTGAGGATGTCTCCCGACTGAGCGCACAGCTCGATCTGACGCATGCCCACCCTTCCGGCATCGCGCAACTATTCGCCAGCGGCCATGTGACCCTCGGCTCGCTGTTCCGGGATGGCGGCATGCTGCGTGCGGCGGGACGCCGCATCGAACGCGTGACCGACGACCGTGATGCCAAAAGCCTCATCAGCGGAGTGAAGGAACTTTCCCTTGTGGTCGGCGTGGCCACTTGGAAAGGCAATCAGATGCCGGTGCTCATGTACCCGGTCGAAGTGCGTAACGAAGGCAAAAGCGTCGAAAACGGCACGGTGATCGCCTTCACCGGCCGGGTACGGCTGAATCCGTCGTTCGCCGCGGTCATGCGTGAGAACAACGTGACCCTTGACGAACGTAAGCTGTTCGACGGTTCCAACTACGAAAGCGGCACTCCGGAAACGTCGGCGGTGTTCGCGGCCATCAAGAATCTCGCGTCGGGCGTGTTCTCCGATTTCGAGATCGAACGCCACATCATCCTCGGCTGTTTCATGGATCCATCCGCGCAGATGCTTGTGGAATCGCAGAAGATCATCGACAAACTTTCGCAAGGACCTACCGGCAACGTCGTTCTGGACGCGCTCGCGGGAGACAAGAAGTCGATCGAATCGCTCGACAATGTTGAGATTCCCGACTACAGTCCGTTCGACGCCGATCCGCATGACGAACACGAGGTCGGGGACGTGAATAACACCGTTCGTTACGCGGCTCAGCTGGCGGCTTCCGGACATTCGCTGTTCGTGGACAGCAGCGCTTCGAACAACACCGCGGAACAGGCGGCCGCGATTGCCTCCCGTTGCGTGATGAGCGGACGGAGCGTGTTGTATGTTCCGTGCGCAGCCGATCAGAAGCGTCGGTTCATCCAGGCCATCTCCTCCAACGAGATGGGCGGGCAGATGTTGGATATAGCCGCCGACGATACGGCTGCCGCGATTGACCGTCAGTTGATTTCCGCGGTCGGATTCCAGTCCGGAGTCGCAACATCTCGTTTCGACCAGACCGCCGACGAACTGGTGGGCGTGCGCTCCCGCCTGACACGCTACCTTGGCGACCTGCACGGAGTCAGCCAGGAATGGGGTGTCTCCGCATACCAGACGATTCAGAACCTTGCCCAGATTTCCATGCTGTCGACCCATCCGGCCACGCATGTGCGTCTGAAGAAGAACACGGTCCATGCCATTGCGGACAGCATGGAGGAGTGGGCCACGAAACTACAGCGGGCCGGAGAGATCGGCGAATACACCATAACCGAGCAGGATACGGCGTGGTACAAGGCTTCCGTGTATTCGGAGGAAGAAGCAGTCAGCGCATACCAGCGTGTTGTCGAACTGCTGCGCAAAGTGCTGCCGGCCACCCGCGAACAAGTATTCAGCACCGTTCAGGCCTGCGGATTCCCGGTTCCGACCACCGCCCAGGAGTGGGGCCGTCAGGTCATGGTGCTCAAGAACCTGCGCCGTGTGCTTGACGTATTCCAGCCGGAGATTTTCGAGCGGGACATCGCATCGATGATCGAAGCCACCAAGCCGAAGGCCGAGCGCAAGGCCGAAGGCAGCTCCATGGGATTCTGGAATCGGCGCAGGCTCGTCAAGGAAGCCAAAGGACTGTTGCGGGTCGGCGCACAGGTGGAAAACCTGCACGAGGCCCTGCAGGTGGTGGCCAAGCAGGCCGAGCAGTGGCATATGTTCGTGCCGCATGGCGGATGGCCAGTACTCCCGCCCAAGCTGGACGACATCATCGCAACACAGGATGAACTCACCCAAGACATGACCGCGCTCAATTCGGTGTTGGCCACAACACCCAAGGGTGGCAATCTCGACACCATCGATCTCAACCAGGTCGAGGAACGTCTCAAGGCGTTGTATGCCGACAAGCAGACTCTTGACGATTTGCCGGAACGTACGCGTCTGGAACGTGAGTTCCATGAAGTCGGCCTTGATGATCTGGTCGCGGACTTCAGCCGTCGTGGCGTTTCCAACGACGCCGTGGGCGGGGAGCTGCAGCTCGCATGGTGGACCACGGCCTTCGAAGACATCGTGCGTTCATCCGCGATCATCTCCAATCAGGATGGTTCCGCGATGCAGACCGCCGCGGAACGATTCGCCCAAGTGGACATCGAACATGTGCGTTCCGTCGGTCCGATGATCGCTCAGGAATCCACAAGGCGCCTGTGCGACATGCTGTTCTCCCGCACCCAGGAAGCCAATCTGCTGCATACCACGCTTGCAGGAACCCAGAAGGTGTCGTTGAGCCGTCTGCATAAGGAACATCCGCAGATTCTCGCCGCGGCCAAGCCGATTCTTGTAGGCGCGCCCGCCACTCTGGTTTCGGTCACGGATCCCACCCCGTTGGCCGACATGGTGATCATCGACGCGGCTGCGCACATCCCTTCCATCGAGCTGCTCAGCGTCGTCAGCAGGGCCAGCCAAGTGGTGGTGATAGCTCATCGTGAGACGGTCACGTCCGAATCCCTGAAACGTCTGATCTCCTTGCTGCCAAGCGTGAAAGTGGCCGACCGTCCTGTGGTCCGCGCGCCCAAGCTCAACACGTTCCTCGAATCGCAGGGGTACGGTTCCGTGCCGTTCGAAGTCGCCAGAGAAGGCGCGCAAGGCGAGGTGACATAC
>CAVEVJ010000311.1:0-8087 GCA_963619075.1 Acidaminococcaceae bacterium | reverse complement strand
CGCGGATCGCGGCTCATGTCGTTCAACGTGCTGTAGGTGAGCAACGCCTCGTGACGGGCCCTTGTCAACGCCACATACGCGAGTCGGCGTTCGTCGGCATGCAATCGGCGACCGTATTCCTCCTGTTGCGTCAGATACAGGGAGGAGGAATCGACGCCTTCCATTTCGGCGATTTGCGCGGAACGCAGGGTTCCATACACTTCGTCGTCGATGACTTCCGCATCATCCAGGCTTTCCAGCGTCTCGACCGGGTTCACACCGACCAGCGCATCATGCGGGAAACGCGGCAGGATATCCGCATCGACGCGCACGGGAACGGGTACCGCGGCCGGATCGTCAAGCCAGGTTTTGGCGGTCTGGAAATATTCCGGAGGCGTCCACTCGCCGTTGTTCAACCCGTTGAGATGGTCCTCGTCAAGAGCAACCGTCAAGTTGTCGCCCTGATTGGACGGGAACGTGTTCTTTCTCATTTCCACCATGGCCACCGCATCCCATTCGAGACCCTTCGACTGGTGCACGGTCATCAGCACCACATCCACAGGGGTATCGGGGGCGACGGCGCTCTCTTCGGACGCGTCGCGCAGCGAATCCACCCAAGACATGAACGCGCGCAGACTCGGAGCGCCTTGCGCCGCGATCTCCTTCAGATAAGTGTCGACGAGTTTCATCATGGAGTCGATCGGCGATTTGGCGAGCGCTGCATCGAATCGGCTTTTCGGATTGCGCATGCGTTCGGCGAGTGGCAGGTCGATGTCGAGGTTCAACGCTTTGACGGCCGTCTGGATTATTTCCGTCAGCGGATGGCCGTACATGGCTTGCGTTTGGCGCAGGGTCTGCGCGGCGTTCAGCACGGACCTGCGTCCTTCGTCGCTGAGCTTTCCTGTAATGAGATTCGGCAGATCCTCACGCAGCATGATGTCGATCAGGAAGACCGCGTTGGGCACCTGGTCGCGGTATTCGCGCACGATGGCGCGGATTTCGGAGTCGTCCATCGTTTTGCCGGATTGTTCCGGAATGATGCCGGCCACCACCAGCGCACGGTAGCGTTGCGCGGTGTTCACACGTTCCGCGATGTCCGCGAGCGCCTGCAGATCGGCCGCTTCGACGCCGAATCGCGGTGTTGCGAGCAACCGCATCAGCGATTTGCTGTCGGTGTGGTCGCAGACGACGTGCAACAGGGCGAGGATGTCCTGTATTTCCGGTCGTTCCAGCAGTGCGGCCTGTCCGACCATCAGTACGGTCAGTCCGGCTTGCTGCAGCGCGCTTTCGTATTCCGGCATGGTTGATTTGGAACGGAACAGTACCGCCACGTGCGGCCGATGGTCTTTCACGCCGTTCGCCTGTTGTTCTTTGGATGGCGTGTGCAGCGCGATGGCGTGTTTGGCGAAGCGTACGACCGCGTCGATTTCCTGGCCGCGCGTGGTGTAGCCGAGTACGCCGAGCGTTCCTTCGGATGCGGTTTCGATGTTCGAGAGCGCGGGAACGTCCACTTCGCGCATGAGCGAGCTGCTGCTGCGTCTCGCCGGTAGGCGCAATGGTTTGGTGAGGTTGTTCGCGGCTTCAAGCACCAGTCGTGAGTTTCGTCTGGTGACGCTCAGTGCGAACGGCTTGTCGGTCTGGCTCATGCCGAAGTCGTGCTGCAACATGCGGAATGCGCCCGGGCTGGCGCCTCGCCATGCGTAGATCGATTGGAATGGGTCGCCTACCGCGTTGACCGCCGACCTTCGTGCGGAGTCTACGTGGAAGAGGGCCGTCAGCAGTGCCGCCTGCGTGGTGGACGTGTCCTGGTATTCGTCGAGCAGCACGTGCGTGTAGCGTTTGCGATAGGTTGCGCCGATTGAGGGGAATCGTGTGACCAGCTGGAATGCGGCTATGGTGAAATCGCTGAATTCCGCCATATTGTTGGCGCGTTTTTCCGCGTTGTAGTCGGCGACGAGGTTCAGGAGCAGGTCGCGTTTGCGGGCCACCTTCGATAATTGGTTGGCGTTGTAGACGCACAGGGCGCGGCATTCCTCACGATATTGGCGCTCCCGCGCTTCGAAGTCCTCGTCGGATTCCTTTTTCTTTCTCTTCGTGAGTTTTGGCGCGGGCTTGTCGTCTGGAATCTCGTCGCCTTCAAGCGCTTTGTCCACTTGCGCCACGAATGCCTCATCCCATGCACGTACGCGTTCCACGGCCTCGTCGAAACTGGTGCAGCCGCCGCCGATCATAGCTCCCGAGATTGCGTTCGACAGTTTGTACACTTTGCCTGCAAGCGTGCTGAAGGCCTGCAAGTCGCCGTCGAAGCCCATGATCTCATCCATATGCTTGTCGAGCACGGTATGGATCAGCTGCATCGCGCCCGCTTCGCTCAACGGCTGGGTATTCTGATCGAAGCCGACGAGCAGACCGTACTGGCGCACGATGGTTTGAAAGAAGGCGTCGTAGGTGGAGATTTCCGGCTTAAGGAACATGGCGGCATGTCCTTTTTGATTGTTCACGACGGCCGCTGAGACTCGCGAAAGCAGTTCGGATGCGGCTTTGCGCGTGAAGGTGAGGCCCAGAATCTTTTCCGGAGAGATGCCTTGTTCGATCAGGTTGATGATTCGCCTGGTCATGGTATAGGTCTTGCCGGATCCCGCGCCTGCGACCACTATGACGTCGGCATACGATGGCGCCTGGATGACGGCCGCCTGTTCGGGACTGTCGGTGAACTTGCTCATGCCGCCCTCCTTTCGAAAACGGTGTTCTGCTCTTCGGCGCAGGCCGGGCATATGGCCTGGTATTTGCAGTGTTCCTTGTGTTCTTTGGTTGGTCTTGCGTGGATTTCTCCGGCCCTGCTCGCGGCGGCCGTATAGAAGATGCGGGCAATCATGGTCAACGACCACACCGCCATGGTCGGACGCAATCCCAGGAACTGCCGCCAATGCTCGTCGCTGACGCGCGACGGCTTTTCGGCATCGTCAAGATTGTCTCTGAAGATCTTGTCGAGACCCTTGACGTAGCTTCGCACCACGAAATCACCCGCGTTGAGGCTTTTCCCGGAGAACAACGCCTGCTGATGATACGACTCGTCGCCTTGCATTCCCCGTTGCGCCGGCGCGGATTCCACGCCCACATGGAACAATGCGCTTTGCGCGATGTTCGGCATGGCCGCGATCGCTTGCGTTCCACGTCTTCCGCCGCCTTCGGGGAAGGCGAGGCCAAGCTGGTAGCATACGAGCTGCAAATCGCTGAACTGCTGTTCCGCAACCGGCTTTTTTCCGGTTTTGTAATCAATGAGCCTCACCTGCTCCTCACCACTGGACGTACGACGGTGTTCCAAACGGTCGATTCGTCCCGATAGGCGTATCGTAAGTCGTTCGCTCATGCCGGTTTCGGGCCATCCTCCCACAAGAAGACCCATGATGTCGATGAGCTCGTCACGCTGGATCGGACTGATGCCGTCGATGGCGTTATAGGCGGCGAGAATGTCGTCGAAATCGAATTTCGCCGTGAACTTCAACTCGACTTCGGCGCTTTCCAACGTTCCGACCGTGAATTTGTCGTTGTTGCTCGTCGGATATCCGGTTCGGTTCGACGTCACGAAATACGTGGCGGCATTACGCAACGTTTCTTCCGCTTCCTTGTCTTTCTTCAAAGCGGCATATCGCTGCGCGGGATCCGCTATGGACTGCAGATCTTCGCGCTGCCGGCCGTATTCGTCCAACATCCATCGTGTGATCGCATCGATGTTCTCCACATCGCTGATATCCGTATGATTGCCCGGCAGATCAAGCCCTTCTTCGCTGGCCTTCTGCAGCACATTGTGGATGACGGAGCCGAAGCCCGCGGCCGCATCGCTCGTCCGCGGTCCCGCGAAACGATTCTCCAGCATCCAGCACACCGGGCAGCCCCACAGCTTGTCGACCGCGGACGGCGACACGGTGACCACGTTTTCACTGTTTTCATGGCGGGAATCATCAGCATCATCGCGCATCGGCTCTTCGGCCATGTCGGAACCATGCCGTTTCATAAACGGCCAGCATTCCGGATCGGCGGCTTTGATTCCCCTGGACGCCAACAAGGCCAACGCGTCGGCGGCATCCCGCGCCTTGGCCGAATCAGCCGGCTCGCAGGCAAGCACGCTTCGCGCCGCCGCGATCAGGCCGCGCGGGTCGGTGTCAAGACCACCAAAATCATCGACACCGCCGACCACCACATATTCACGGGTCTCCGGATCGGCGTCGCGCTCGCGGGAGAATCGTTCCGGCAGATAGCCGTACAGAAAATCTGAAGGGACGGTATCGTCATTCAGGACGGCGCTCAACACCACGCGTTCGTCGGCACGGGTCAACGCCACCAGGAAGCTCTTCTGCTCGGATGCGAGCACCGCCTCCAATTGCACGTCCTTGCGACCTGCCGACGTAACGACATCATCGCTCAACCGTCCGTGCAGCATCACGTCCGCAAGGCTTTCCCCGCCGAACAACGTGTTGCGTGGCGTCAGATTCGGCCACTGTCCCTGCTGTACGGATGGCATGAACACGAGGTTCCAATGTCGTCCCGCGGCGCCGGCCGGAGTAGTGAGCGTGACCGCTTGGTCGATCGGCGCGGTATGGGCCAGCGAATCGGCTTCGATGGCGAGCGAACGGACCTGTTCCATGAATGCGCCGATGGTATGCGCGGCCATCATGCCATTCGAATCGTCACCCGATGCGTAGCTGAACAGACGCATCGCGGCGTCGAGACGGTCGTTCGCGGCACGTCCGGCTGCAGAACGCTCCAAAGACGTTCGCTGCCAGGCCTGGGCCTTGCCGCACGCCTTCCACGCGCAGTCGAGCACATACTGCGGTTCGCGGGACGTGAGTTTGGACTCCGCCTCAACGATTTTGCCCAATACCTTCCACAAGCCGGCGAATGCTTTGAACTGCGGATCGTTTCCCATCACGGATGCGATGGCGTCGAGCACACGCGTCGAATCCCCATCCAGAAGCAGCACATACAGCGCACCTATGTTGAATTGCGCGTCATCCGATTCGCCACCGAGAGAATCGCCATCAAGAGAACGGACCACTTCATACCCATCGGATGCCTCCGACGTACGAGAAGCCCGGAAACTCGCCACATAGTCGTTCCAGTCGGCGATCAGACTCGGCAGCAACGCATCGGCGGCATCATCCGACAACGCAACGTCATCGTCATCGGATCGCAGCACCCCGGCAAGCGAGCTCAACGCGTTCATCGCCGACTCTATCGTAGACAGTCTCGCCGGGTGCTCATCGCCGCCGACCGTGATCAGCGGCGAATCCATGATCAGCGCGACACGAGAGCGTACATACGCGCCCGCCGCGGCAAGGTCCATCTTCGATGCCGCAATCGTCTGCTGGCGCAATTGCGACAATTCAATCAGCGCGAACAGACCTTGCACGAACGATTCGTCCTTCAGCGGTCGGGTCACACTCGAATAACGCACCGGCACGCCGTCCGCGCGAAGCCGTTCGCCGAACGTGCGCGCGGTGGAATTGTCATGCGCGATCAACACCATATCGTTCCATTCACGGCTGCGACGCAGATGCTCAGTCTTGATTTTCCACACCACATCGTCCAGCTCTTCGGACACGCTTCGATACAGCGCGGTTTCCACGCTGCCGTCGCATGATGGGATATCGCCGGCGGGACCGATGGGCAGCGAGCCGGGCAACATCGGCATTTTGCCGGGACGTTTCGCGATCGCCTCATCCGTCGCTTCCGTACTGGCGATCGACAGACTCACTCTGGTCGCGGCCAATGTACGATACGAGATTCGGTCTTCGGTCGTGCCGAAGCGTTCCAGTCGCGCCCCCAATCGCGATTGCGCGGCATTGAACAGGTATTCCGGATACGATCCGCGGAATGTCTGCACGGATTCGTCCGGATTTCCCACGAGCAGCAACCGCACTCCCCTGTCATGCAGGGCCGCGAGTATGTCGAATCCCGCAAGTGTGACGTCCTGGAAATCGTCGACGATCAGCAGTTTCGGAAGATCCTCGGCATGTGCCTCGCCCACCGATGAGACCGCGTCCACCATGAGCTGTGACGCGTCAAGACGGTATTCGCCGGGATAGGCCGCGCGAATCGCCTCCTCATATTCGGCACGAAGCACGAAGGCGAGACGCCATTGGGTGCGTAGACGTTCATGATTCTCGTCGAGGGTGCCGTCCACGCTGGCGGCTTTGGCTATCAGCGTCTCCTCGTATTCGGGTTTCGCGCCTATCTCGTTCATTCGGGCGAGCATGTCTCGCAACTGGTTGGCAAAGGCGTCGGTGGAATCGTCGACCAGCATTCCCGACCATTGCGCCACCGCAAAATACGTGCGCAACAGATTACAGGTGCCGCATTCATCCCCTCGATTCACATGCTCCACATGAGCGGCGAGCACTCGGCGGATGATCATATCCTGCTCGGCGCCGTTGAGCAGCTTCGGCAACGGAAGGCCGGCACGGGAACGCACGGCCGTGACGATGCGGAACGCCACCGCCGGCAGCGTGGTCACCGGACGGGCCTGCGAGACCGCGGACAGCTCGCGAATCACGCGGTCACCCAGATCGTCGGCCATCTGACGTCCCTGCACCGTCATCACCGCGGACGTGTCGCCGTAACGCTTCATGGCGTCGATCAACGTATTCAGCGCGAAATCCGTCTTACCGCAACGGGGCGCACCCGCAACCAACGTAACATCCGCAAGATCATCCAATTTCACCATGCCTCCCAAGACTACTCGGCGAACAATCGTCTTTCATGTACCCACCGGACAAATCGCGGACGGCCTGACAGGAAACCCGCAATCATACCCCAACCCAATACGGCAAGAGATAGTGGACATAAGCCTCGAAATTCATGACGCACAACTCGCAATTACGACCCTACTTGCCGAGTTGTGCGTCAACTGAACCCGCAATCACACCCCCTAACCGCCGTTTTATTGAGTTAGGGGGTGCAATTTCGAGGATTCTCAACACACAACTCCGGAAATACACGCCCATCTCGAGGTTATGCACGCCAAAATCCACCAGTGCAGTTGGAACGCCAGCCAGAGTCCGCCGACTCCGGCATCCAATCCTTCGCGTCTCCTGCCGGCACACATCAGCCTCGCCACACGGGACGTGGTGCCATACGCCAGAAAGACGCATAACGCGGCCACCGTAAGCACTATCGTCGATCCGACCGACGAGCCCGCCAATGCGGTATCGCCGACCCATCCGCAGATCCCCTTCCATAGCATCGCCATAGAGCGAACATAAGGCCGCACGGCGCAAACCATTCATTTCGCCATAAGCACAACCCTCGTCAACGGTTACGCTTGATGCAATCCCCTGTTCGCCATGACGCGAACAATCACGCATTCCGCATTCGTCCTTCCTTCGTCGATTCGGAGAAGCATGAAAGATCCACCACAGATACCCGGATACGATTTCGTACGGCGGTTGGGCTCGGGCGCCGAAGCGACGGTGTACCTGTACCGGCAGCTTTCCCCCGAACGGCCGGTCGCCATCAAGGTAAGCAACCGACTTTGGGACCCACGCATGGCGTCGCAGGCCGATTTCTTGGCCAACATTCCCCCGCATCCCCATATACTTCCGATTTTCGATTCCGGCGTGACCCGCACGGGATTCAGCTACGCCATATCCGAATTCGCATCCGGCGGCAGTTACAAAGACGTCCTGCGCGACACCACACTTGACGTCGAACAGATGCTCGACCTCGGCATCAATCTGGCGAGCGCCGTGTTCACCGCGCACCGCAACGGCATCATTCATCGGGACATCAAACCCGGCAATGTGCTCATCGGCGAGCAAGGCGTGCCGAAGCTGTCGGATTTTGGGATTTCCTCATCCATCTACGAGCATCATGAAACCGGCTATTCATTGCCATGGGCCCCACCTGAGGTGATTTTGGGAACGAGTGGCGGCGACGAGGCTTCCGACATCTATTCGCTGGGGGCCACGTTGTTCGCGGCGGTCGCGGGCCGGTCGCCGTACGAATACGCCTACCGCGTATTTAGTGAGGAGGAATTGGCCTCCGCGATCGTTGAAAAACCCCTGCCACGACTCGGCGATTTCGGCTTGCCTCCGCAGGTGGAGCGGGTG
>CAVEVJ010000310.1:0-5475 GCA_963619075.1 Acidaminococcaceae bacterium | reverse complement strand
CCCGTTGAGATGGAATCGCGCCACACCCTTCATATCGGGCTTGACCTCCACGGAACGGAACGCGCAATACGATTTCACGACGTCCGACGATTGCGATGCGCCGCCCGCCAGAAGCGTGGCCGTCACGTTGTACAGATACGGATCTTCCGGCGACCATACGTGCTCGGCTTTCGTTGCGATTTCCGTACGAATCTTGCGTATGCCAGCTGGCAACGTCTCGTCCGCGACCACTGAACCGTCTTCCGGATCGGTCACGACGATATGCAGCTTCGCGTTTGGTTTGTCGCCACCGATTTCCGCACGGAGGAACAGCTTTCCATCGGCCGCGCCCTTCAACGTCAACGTACGCAGGTATGCCTCCGGCACGATTTCCAGCCAAACACTTTGCCAGATGCCGCTTTGCGCGGTATACCAGATGCCTTCCCTCTCAATGCGCTGCTTGCCGCGCAGCTGCGTGCCGGAATCGTTCGGATCGTATACGCACAACGCGATTTCGAAATCGTCATCCGGATCGACGAACGCTGAAATATCGACGTCGAACGGCAGGTAGCCACCGACGTGTGCGCCGGCAAGCTGGCCGTTGATGAAGCATGCGCAAATGTAGTCGACGGCTTCAAAGTGCAGGATCAGTCGATTGGCGTCGCCGATCTGCCGCACGTTTTCCTCGTCCGCAAGCGTGACGGGATGCACCACGGTCCGATACCAGATGAAATTATCCGGATAGATGGTTTGGTGCACGCCCGAGAGCGCGGATTCGGGAGAGAACGGCACAAGGATTTTGCCGTCGAACGTCTGCGGAATGGCGGCTTCCTTCACCGCCTGCACGGCTTCGTCCCGAGTGAGCACGGTGGTGGATTTGCGCCACTTCGAAACGTTTTCGCTTTCCGGAACCGACACGATGGCGTAATCCCACAGTCCGTTGAGCATGGTGTGGTTGCCTCGCACCATGGTGGGGCGTGGGTGCTCGTCGAGAATCGGAACACGGTTTTTGCGCAACTCACGTTCCCCGACTTCGGCTGGATTGAACGCCTTGTTTCCGGCGTTGTCCGACAGCCATTCGCCTGCGATGCGCTCACCCCACGCGGTCCACAGCTGTTTCATAGGCTCTTGCGAGCGCTTTTTCGTCGGAGCGGCTTTCAGTACTCGTTTGATGTCCAGCATGGAGCACCCCTTTTCTGCAGCTTCGCACGTATCTTCGCTCTCATTGTAGTGAAAGCGGACACGACCGAATCAACCACACGCGGGAAATCTCACTAGCATGCCGTGAATGGCTGCGGCACAAGCCTCCCCTCAACATACCGTTCTTCGATGTCACGGTCGTCGCCCGTATAGATGAATCGTTCGAGCCGCTCTTCCACGGATAGATCGAGCAGGCTTTCATCCTCGCGAATCACCAGGGCATCGAATGCGTATCCGGGTTCGAACGAGCCGACTTTACCGAACAACGCACCACCCACCTTGGTGGCCATGTGGAATGCCTCAGGCAGCCGCAGCGGACGGTCATCGGCATGGCCTGCCTCGAACGTCTTGGCTTTCGACGTCTCGATCGCCATGACGATCTGCCGGTTCATGGCCGAATCGTTGCCGGCCGCCACATCGCTGGCGATCGAAACCTTCAGTCCGTAATCGAGATTGCGACGCACCGGCATGATGCCGCTGGTCAGGTTGAGATTGGATTGCGGGCAGTGCGCGAGCCACACATCGTGGTTTTTGAGCACCGCGCGTTCCCGGTCAGTCAGCCACACGCAGTGGGCCATGATGGTGCGGCCGTCCGGCATAAGGCCGTAGTGCTCGTAGACTTCGGCATAGGTCGGAATGTCGGGATGCAGCTCACGGACCCATTGAATCTCGCCACGGTTCTCGTCAAGATGGGATTGGACCGGAAGATGATGGCGCTCGGCGATCTGACCCAGGCCTGCCATAAGTTCCGGTGTGGTGGATGGCACGAATCTGGGCGTGATGATGAATCCGATATCGGGTGCGCGCCGGGCCACCCGTTCGATCAGTTCCTCGGTTCCGGACAGGCTTGCGTCCGTATCTTCCACTAGATAATCCGGGGAATTGCGGTCCATGTTGACCTTGCCGATAACCGGCCGCAGACCCGAATCCTGGCACAGTTCCATCAGATGGAGCGTCGACTCGTTGTGCAGCGTTGCGAACGCGCTGAAACGGAGCGTGCCGTTGCTCCACAATCTGGTGAGGAATCGTCGGTACCAATGATCGGCCACGTCAATGTCGGCGTATGCGGATTCGGCTTTGAACGTGTAACGCTCCAACCATGGCAACAGTTCATGGTCGAAGCCGAGTCCGGCAAACGGATATTGCGGCGCATGCACATGCAAATCGTTGAATGCGGGGATGATCAGATGTCCGGAACGGTCCACGACGGTCATGCCATCCGAAGACATGTCGGCCGGCAGACTTCCGCATACCTGCCGGACCGTTCCGCCATCGACGATCACGTATCCGTCTTCGACCACTTCGAAGCGGTCGGGCGTCGGTGCGAATACGATATCCCCCTTATAAGCAATCATCAGGTGCCTCCTTTATTTCGATGATAGAGAGGCACCCAGCGCAACACCCGACGTACGGACTACTTTCGCAGCCCGCGATAATCGTACGATTCCGATTTGCGGAACTTTTTGAATCGTACGGCGGCCGTAGTTATATGAATGCCCCCTGATTGCCAATTTCCGGCTGGAAAGAACGGAAACCGATAACCAGGGGGCGTCTACCACGCCGCAGGCAACGCACGTTCTGAATTTCCGTTTCGGAAATCAGCATCGTGCGATGTTCGCGGATATGCTATGCAGCGAAATTTCAGCCTTCGAGCTTCGCCTTCTCCGCGGCAAGACGGGCCGCTTCGGCGTCCTTGCGGGCCTTCAACTCGGCATCGAAGCGGGCAAGCTCCTCTTCGACGGCCTCCTGCGGAATCTTCGCGAAGATCGGATGCGGCTTCGGCACCGGAGTTCCGGCCACAATCGGCTCGGAAGCCCACGGATGCACGGTCTCGCCCAGCTTGTAGTCGCCGGTGATAATCGGGTACGTGAAGCCCGGCTTGTCGAGGTCCTCCACTTCTTCGATGCGAGGCAACGGCGAGAACGTACCCGTTCCGCCCAATGCCTCCCACACCTTCTGTGCGGAGTGGGGCAGGAACGGAGCCAGCAGGTGGTTGGCGTCGGCCACGGCCTGGGCGGCCACGTGCAGCACGGTTCCGAGGCGGGCCGGATTGTCCTTGATCTTCCACGGTTCGGTGGCGGAGATGTACTTGTTGATGTCTCCAACCACGCGCATGGCTTCGGACAGCGCGTTCTTCTGACGATGGTTCTCGATCAGGGAGCCGACGGTTTCGAACGCTCCGGCGCTCTCAGCCAGCAGGGCACGGTCCTCATCGGTCATGGAGGCCTCGTCGATGGCCGGAATCTCACCGAAGTTCTTGTTGATAAGATTGGCCACGCGATTCACCAGATTGCCCCAGGAAGCGGCAAGCTCCTCGTTGTTGTGACGTACGAATTCAGCCCAGGTGAAGTCGGAGTCGGAGCTCTCCGGTCCGGCCACGGAAATGTAGTAGCGCACTGCGTCAACCGGATAGCGGGACAGGATGTCCTTCACGTAGATGACGATGCCGCGGGAGGACGAGAACTTCTTGCCTTCCATGGTCATGAACTCGGAAGACACCACCTGCTCGGGCATGTTCAGCGGACCGAATTTGCCGGTCTCGCCGCCCTTGGAGCCCTGACCGTTGTATGCAAGCATTTCGGACGGCCAAATCTGGGAGTGGAACGTGATGTTGTCCTTGCCCATGAAGTAGTAGCCCGGGGTCTGCGGGTCGTTCCACCATGCGCGCCATGCTTCCGGGTCTCCCTTGCGGCGGGCCCATTCGATGGATGCGGACAGGTAGCCGATCACCGCGTCGAACCACACGTACAGCTTCTTGTTGGGGTTATCGATCCAGCCAGCGACGGGCACCGGAATACCCCAGTCGATGTCACGGGTGATGGCACGCGGCTTGACTTCCTTGAACAGGCCAAGGGAGAAGTTGATGACGTTGGTGCGCCAGCCCTCACGGGTCTTCAGCCATGCGAGATTGGCTTCGGCCACGCCCGGCAGGTCGAGGAAGTAATGCTCGGTTTCCTCAAAGCGCGGGGTTTCGCCGTTGATCTTGGACACCGGATTGATCAGCTCGTCCGGGTCGAGTTCGTTACCGCAGGCGTCGCACTGGTCGCCGCGGGCTCCGTCGGCGCCGCAGATCGGGCAGGTGCCTTCGATGTAACGGTCCGGCAGGGTACGCCCGGTGGAGGGGGAAATCGCGACCTTCTGGGTGCCCTTGTAGATGTAGCCGTTGTCGAGGCACTGCTTGAACAGTTCCTGCACCACCTGCTCATGATTGCCCGTAGTGGTACGGGTGAACAGGTCGTAGCTCAGGCCGAGATCGCACAGATCCTTGGCGATCACGCGGTTGTAGCGGTTCGCCAGCTCCTGAGCGCTCACGCCTTCCTTGTCGGCCTCGACCAGGATCGGGGTGCCGTGCTCGTCGGTACCGGACACCATCAGCACGTCATTGCCCTTCATACGCTCGTAGCGCGCGTACACGTCGGACGGCACGCCAAAGCCGGCGACATGGCCGATATGACGGGGGCCGTTAGCATACGGCCAAGCAACATTCACCAAAATATGACTCATGGTGCCTGATTATACAAAGCGGCGTATCCCGCGCATCCGCGAAGGCCAGCCATCAAAATCACCGGCGGAATCGACTGAAATCCCCCAACTTATCCACACTGTTGCATACCGGAACAATCAGCGTCCACAAATCCACAGATTCTCCGAAGCGAGTGGCAAGGCCATCCTTCGTTCCGATACGGTACCGTCATGAGCAACTCACCACCACTTTTCGGCAACGGCGATTTGCCCGGACCCCTGTGCGTGAACATGCTGTCAGGGCTTGGAACACTATGCAAACTCGACAACGTGAATGCCTACTCTCAACAGGACTCCCACACCTTGTTCGGTCGGGCCACCATCATCGCAAGCGTGCTTCCATACCATACAGTGGCATGCGCAGGCACCGCAGCCTGGGTCTGGCTCGGGGGAACGTTCCCCGAAACCATCGACATCATCGCCAACGCCCACTTCCGTGCACCACGGCACGGACGGAAAATCCGCGTCTACAATCGCAGGCTTCTCAGCAATCACGTCATACGGGTCGGCCCCATACAGCTGACCACGCCGGTACGCACCGCCTGCGACCTCGCCACGATTTACAGCGGCAGCAACGAGGGCGAACGATTGGCGCAGGAAGTGATCAGCATGCTGATGCAGGAGTATCACTTCCGCCCTAGCGACTGCCAGCTGGTTCTGCAGGAAACACGGCATGTGCGCAACGCGCCGTCGGCGCGCAGACTGTTCCTCGCCCTCGATGGAAAATCCTGAAAACGGCAATCGGCGGAATCATGAAACCTTTGAAATCACGCA
>CAVEVJ010000309.1:0-3981 GCA_963619075.1 Acidaminococcaceae bacterium | reverse complement strand
GCCTTCAACGTATCGTCGTCGATCTGTTCGATCTCGTTGCCCACGCAACTGGCGTAACGGCCGGCACCCAGCCATTGCGCGCGTTCGAAGCCGTGGCCGGCGCCGCGGTCGTTGTCGGTGAGCGCGCGGAACGTGGTGATCGTCGGGCGGCGGAGCACGAATTCACGGCCGTCGAAGGTGTAGGAGACCATGCCGCCTTGGGTGCGGGAGAACAACGCCTCGCGACCGGAACCCTGCACGCCGGCGTTCCAACGGCCGACGGTCACAACGCCGTCGATCGGCTTTTTGGCTTCCGAGATCGGTTTCGTGCCGTCAATGATGGTCTGGCCGAACGATAGTTCATAGCCCGCAGGAGCCCAATCGGTCGGCTCGGCGAGGCGCTGCGAGACCTCAAGCACCAGTTCCTTGGCCTCCGCGCGGTACTGGTTCACGGGCCAGTCGATTGCGAAGGATGCTGTCTCGTTCGCGGGGACATCGAAACGGCGGTCGGACTGCCATACCGGTTCGCCGTCGGCCAGCACGCGCAACACGAACACGTAGTCGCCGGTCGCGGTGAACAGGTTGTCGTTTTTGACGACCACACCGCTCTCGGTCACGTCCAGATGCACGTTGGCGTACAATTGCTTGACTTCCTGTGCTTTCGGTGTGGGACACCGGTCGGCGAACACCAGACCGTTGCCGGAGAACTCGTAGTCGCTCGGCCTGTCGCCGAAGTCACCGCCATAGCACAGGCGCTCGGTGCCGTCCGACTGCTTGGCAAGAATCGCCTGATCGATGAAGTCCCAGATGAATCCGCCTTGGTAATGCGGGTAGCGTTCGAGCGCGGTGTATTCGTCCATGTTGCCTACGGAGTTGCCCATCGCGTGCATGTATTCGCATGACAGGTACGGTTTCTTCGGATCGTTCCTCAGATATTCCTCGACCGCGTCGGCATGCGCGTACATGTAGGTTTCGATGTCGCTCACGTCATCGTAGTCTCGGTTGTGGGTCATACCTTCGTAATGCACCGGGCGGTTCGGATCGATGTCGTGCGCGTGCCGGTACATGGCGCGGAACACGTCTCCCGCATATGATTCGTTGCCGAGCGACCAAATCAGAACGCTCGGATGGTTGTAGTCACGGCGCATCATGCTGTTGACGCGGTCCACGCAGGCGCCCTCCCACTGCGGTTTGCTGCCTGGAACGGCGGTCTCCTCAGTCAGAACATCGCCCGGCAGGCACCAGCTGCCGTGGGTCTCGAGATTGGTCTCGTCGATCAGGTAGATGCCGTATTCGTCGCACAATTCGTACCAATAATCCTGGTTCGGATAGTGCGATGTACGGATGGCGTTGATGTTGTGGCGTTTGCAGAACATCACGTCGTCGATCATATCCTGCTTGGTGATGGCGCGGCCTCGTTTGGCGTCGAATTCATGGCGGTCAACGCCCTTGAAGACGATGCGTCTGCCGTTGATGGTCATGATGCCGTCTTCAATGCGGAAACGACGGAAGCCGATTTTCTGCACGATCACTTCGGCGATGTTGCCGGCATGGTCGATGACGGTAATGCCAAGCTCGTAAAGAGCCGGATTCTCGGCGCTCCATGCAGTGATGTCCTGCAGGGATCCGGAGGAGATCGAGGTCCGTCCGTCGACGCAGTGGGCGGTCTCCCAGATCACATTGCCATCAATGTCCTTCAAGGTTGCGGATATGGTAGCCGCATCGGTTGCGTTGCGTACGGACAGGGCGGCGTCAAGGGATGCCAGGCCCGTCTCGGCGTCGTAGTCCGTCTCGACCCGCAGGTCATCGACGTGCACGTGCGGCTGTGCGGCGAGCTCCACGGAACGGAACAGGCCGTGCAATCGCCAGAAATCCTGATCTTCAAGCCATGATGCGCTTGAATACTCGTAGCAGGCCACCGCCACGACGTTCTCGCCGTCGTGCAACAGGTCGGTGATGTCGAATTCGTTCGGCGTGAATCCGTCTTCGCCGTAACCGACGAACAGACCGTTGACCCACACGTAGATGGCGGTCGCCATGCCGTGGAGCACGATGGAGACGGTGCCGCCCGTGGCCTTGATGCCGGCCAGTCGATCGGAAACGGTGAATTTCCTGCGGTAGAGCGCCACATGGTTGTTTTCCGGCACGTTCGGCTCGAGCGGATTCTCATGGCCGTCCCACGGATACTGGATGTTCACGTACTTGTGGTTCATCAAACCGGCCGTCTGCAGGTGCCCCGGAACCTGGACTCGTTCGAATGCGGAGTCGTCGAAGTTTTCAGCCACGAATGGTTCCTCATGGAAGTCGATGTCGGAGGCCTGCACCACTTCCACCCGCCATTCGCCGTCAAGGCTCTGTTTGAGTTCCGAGCATTCACCGCTCTGCGGCATGTGCGTGTAGTAGCGGTGGTTCGAATGCGCCGGTACGCGGTTGACCGCGAAGACGGTGGGATCGGTGAGCCAGGCTTCCGAAGCGTTTTCCGCACGGGTTTCTTCTGCCATGATTCCTGCTTTCTCTTAGACATTGCGTCGTTGTCAATGTAGTCAAGAGCACTAAACTCTTTTACCTAAAGAGTAAACTAGTTTTACATAAAACGCAAATCGCGTTTAGTGCACCCAAACCTATCGCAGTATATAAGAGTTACAGATATGCAACTGGCCGCACTGCAGAGATTCCAATCGCCATCCAATATCCAGAACAGAATCATCTGTTGCGTTTTATCTGCAACACGCCGTAAAACCCCAGTAATTACTAAACATTTTTTACTTTGCTTACTAAACGTGTATACTCAAATTCCGAAGTCAACGAGTGACTTCACTCCGTTTTCGTAAGGAGAGAACAATGAGCAATGCAGCCACCACAGCGAAAGGCGATTCAAACAAGGGAGCAAGGAGGCTCGGGCAGCGAATCGCATATGCGTGCGGCAACCTCGGCCAAGCCGCCTTCTACAACGCGATGAGCACATACTTCGTCACCTACGTCACCAGCTGCCTGTTCGCCAGCTACAGCAAGACGCTCGCGGCCAAGATGATCGCCATCATCACCGGCCTGATCGTCGTGATCCGCATCGCGGAGATCTTCATCGATCCGCTGCTGGGCAACCTGATCGACAACACCACCACCAAATGGGGACGCTTCCGTCCATGGCAGTTCCTCGGCGGCCTGATCTCCTCCGTTCTGATTCTGCTGATCTTCACCGGCATGTTCGGACTGGTCAACGTGAACTCCACCCTGTTCATCGTGCTGTTCGTCATCACGTTCATCGTGCTTGACGTGTTCTACTCGCTGCGAGACATCTCCTACTGGGGCATGATTCCGGCAATGTCCTCCTATTCCCAGGAGCGTTCCGTCTACACCGCACTCGGCACCTTCACCGGATCCATCGGCTATAACGGCATCACCGTCGTCGTCATCCCGATCGTCAGCTACTTCACCTGGAAACTCACCGGCGTTCAGGGCCAGGGACAGGCAGGCTGGACCGTCTTCGGCTTCATCGTCGCGCTCCTCGGCCTGATCACCGCATGGACCGTCGCGTTCGGCACTAGGGAAAGCTCCAGCGCACTGCGTTCCAAGGCCCAGAAGAACGGCAACCCGCTTGAGGCGTTCAAGGCCCTGTTCCAGAACGACCAGCTGCTGTGGGTCGCTTTGAGCTACCTGCTGTACGCCATCGCCAACGTCATCACCACCGGCGTGATGTATTACCTGTTCGTCTTCGTGCTCGACGCTCCGACCGCATTCTCCATCACCGGCGTCATCCCTCTGATCGCAGGCTTCATCATGGCACCGCTCTATCCGATCCTCAACCGTTGGATCCCGCGACGCTACCTGTTCACCGGCGGCATGATCTCCATGATCATCGGATACACGATGCTCGCACTGTTCTCCAGCAGCCTGCCGGTCGTAATCGCAGCCCTCATCTTCTTCTACGTACCCGCGCAGTTCATCCAGATGACCGCCATCCTGTCGCTGACCGACTCCATCGAATACGGCCAGCTCAAGAAC
>CAVEVJ010000308.1:0-2330 GCA_963619075.1 Acidaminococcaceae bacterium | reverse complement strand
GTCCTGCACGCCGCCGGCATTGGCCAAATCGCCCTTGCCGTCCGACTTGCCGTCACCGGAGTTGCCACGAATCAGATCGATGGTGGCGCTCCTGAGTTCGCCAAGATTGACATCCATCTTGATCAGAACCTGGGTGCCGACGCCTTCGCCCTCGTGAATCAGACCGAGCAAAATATGCTCGGTGTCGATATAGCTGTGCCCCAGCTGCAACGCTTCACGCAACGACAGCTCCAACACCTGCCTGGCGTGCGGAGTGAAGGGAATATGCCCGTTCGGAGAAGCATTTCCCTTGCCGATCATCTCTTCAACCTGCTTGCGGGTGTCGTCCAACGTCACGCCCTTGGATGAGAGCGCCTTGGCTGCGACGCCTTCGCCTTCACGGATCAGGCCCAGCAGAAGATGTTCGGTGCCGATGTAGTTGTGCTGGAGGGTACGAGCTTCTTCCTGCGCCAGCACGATCACGCGCCGCGCACGGTCGGTAAACCGTTCGAACATGCTTGTCCTTCCACTCTTGTTAGTCCTCCAACACTTTACCGATTCACGGTGACGTTTGGTATACGCGCGCGTAAATTGCGCTGTCAACGCAATGCAACGGATATGCTTGAACATAGGCGACGACCAAAGGAGGTCACCATGAATGGAACTAGCCTGACTATGATGGATACCGGTTTGCGAGACATAATCGTCGGTGTCGATGGATCGAATGAGTCCTTCGCGGCTTTGCGTTGGGCATTGCAGGAGGCCTCGCTGACCGGTCAGCACGTCAACGCGGTTTACGCATGGTCGCGTTCGTGGGACATGGGTTCGGAACCTGATTCCGACGAACAGTGGGCCAAGATGCGTCATGAAATCGCTCAGCGGCTGCGCGATTGGGTGACCGAAGCCTCGAAAGACATGCCCATCGACGAAAACAGCGTCAAGTTGACTTCCGTCAAGGCCACCGGCACCGCGGCATTGCTGCAGCTAGGCAGGAACGCCCAGCAGATTGTGGTGGGCCGTCGTTCGTATGGACGTGTGGCGCGTTGGTTCCTTGGATCGGTATCGGAATCCTTGGTGGAGGAGGCCCAGGTTCCGGTTACCGTGGTGCGCATCCCCGACAAAGAGGAATCGAGTGTTCAGAACGACATCGCCAACGCGCTCACTCCCGGCGGCGACGCGGTCACCTATGAGCTTCCCGGCTCTCCCCTGCCGAAGGATCAACGCCCGATCGTGGTCGGCGTCAACGGTGCGCGCGGCTCGAAGGACGCGTTGTTGTTCGCCATCGATCTTGCCATATTGCATCACGCTCCCCTGCAGGTCATGTTCTGCTGGCAGCTGAAGGATCTCGGCGTTATCGAGGGCTACGAGAACTCGATCGCGCCGATTGAGGTGGGGCAGAAGAAGGCGGAACGGATGCTTGACGAGCTGCTCGACTCCGTCAGCGTTCCTTCGGCCGGCATCCCCGACGATTTCATCATCGAATCGCATGCGTTCCATATTTCCGCTTCGAAGGGATTGGTCGCAGCCTCCCGTTACGCACGGCATCTGGTGGTCGGTTCCCGTGGACTTTCCGGCCTGGACGCGCACTTCTTCGGATCGGTATCCAAGCAGGTCATCAATTTCGCCGGCTGCACCGTCACCGTCGTGCACTGACTATTTCGAACCGTCCATATAGCCTGCATACGGATGTGGCCATGTCCGTTACGGAACATGGCCACATTCTGTTGGCGTATTGCATGGACGTCTTTCACGCGATCGCCGTCATGTGATTCATTCGGTTTCCTGTGATTCCTCTGAATCGGTCGTATCGACGTCCGCGGAACCCGTTTCAGCCGGCATCTGCGATTCATCGACGCCTGCCTCCGCAAGATTTTCTTGCGATTCCTCTTGCGGATCCTCTAGGGACTCATCTTCAAAGGATTCGTTTTCCGAGAAGTCGTCTTCGGAAACATCCTCCTCGGATTCAACCTCGTCATCCGCACCAAGATCGACCGTTGCCTCCACTTCGGGCTCATCCTCGGAAGCGGCGTGCTCGAGCACTTCGTCCTGAGTGGCGTCGTCGTCTATGGTGTTGGCTTCGATATCCTCTTCAGAAGCGTCCTCTTCGTCATTCGGATTCGCGTCATCGTCTGCGGACAACCGCTCGATGAGTTCCACCGAACCACGTTCGTCACGTGGAGATTGCGCGATGATATCGATATGCAGATCGTCGAACGCCGGTTTGGACTGCACCCACAGACGGGACGGCTCCGGCGGATCGATTTCGGAATGCTCTCCGCAGCCATGGTCGAGGGAGACGACACGCCCATCGTCCGGACTCCACTTGTTGGCGCATACGCCAAACAGCAGGT
>CAVEVJ010000307.1:0-5173 GCA_963619075.1 Acidaminococcaceae bacterium | reverse complement strand
ACCGTAGAACATGAGATCGTCGGCGGCTTCGGCCTTGACGAACACCGCGTTGAAGGAACCGTGCACAGATGCGAGCGGATGATCGTTGGAGATCAGCGCCGGATACACACGTGCCGAAACGCCGGCCTCACCGTTCTCCACGACGGCCAGCAGCTTGATGACCTTGTTTTCGGCGGTCGCTGCGGCGATGTCTTCGGCTGTGATCTTGGTGATGCCCTCAACGGACACGTCGTCGATGGTCACGTTGGTATGGAAACCGAGGGTCGCCATGATGGCGGCCTTGTTGGCCGCATCGTAGCCTTCGATGTCTCCAGTCGGATCCGCTTCCGCGTAACCCTTGGCCTGTGCGTCCTTGAGCACGTCGTCGAAGTCGAGGCCCTTGGTGGTCATCTCGTCGAGAATGTAGTTGGTGGTGCCGTTGACGATGCCGAGCATGCTCGTCACCTTGTCTCCCACCAGCGATTCACGCAGCGGCTTGAGGAACGGAATCGCGCCGCCCACGGAAGCTTCGAAGTAGATGTCGACGCCCTTGGCTTCCGCGGCCGCGTAGATTTCCGGACCGTACTTGGCGAGCAGCGCCTTGTTGGCGGTCACCACGGAAGCGCCGGATTCGATGGCCGCGAGCACGAACTTGCGGGCCACACCGGTGCCGCCGATCAGCTCGACGACGATGTCGGAATTAGTGGCGACGCTCATGGTGTCGGTGGTCACGATGGACTTGTCGATCCACGGGAACGGATCGGTTTCCGCAGGATCAAGGCAGGCGACGCCGGTCAGTTCGATCGGGCGACCGATACGTGCCGCAAGCTCATCCTTCTGCTCCACCAGCAGGCGAGCGGTCTGAGAACCGACGGTTCCGGCTCCCAGCAATCCAACGCGAATCGGCGCAACATCTTCCTGTGCCAAGGTAACCTCCCTTGAATGTGAAGTATTGGTGTAACCCTGCACATTGTACGGTCCCAACATGACGGGAGGCTGTGTTTTCGCTAGAAATTGGACGGCTTGCACGCCAATCGCATGCAAGCCGTCCAATACGTGAGATTCGAGAGAGGAATCCGTTACTCGCTGACGTCCCAATCCAGAAGATCGTCAACGCTCTGGCGACGAATCATCGCATGGGCACCATGCTCACCAACGCTCACGACGGCGGGAATCAGCGCTTGGTTGTAGTTGCTGGCCATCGTGCGTCCGTACGCGCCGGTAACCGGCACCGCAAGCACGTCTCCGCGATGGATATCGGCAGGAAGGCGTACCTCGTTGACCACGATATCTCCCGATTCGCAATGCATGCCGACCACGCGGCACAGCTTCGTTCCGGCACAGCCCTCACGGTTGGCGAGACGCGCGGTGTAGTCGGAGCCGTACAGCGCAGGACGGATGTTGTCGCTCATGCCACCGTCAACGGACACGTACACACGTTCCGTGATCGGCTCTCCATCCTTGCTTTTCGCTTCTCCGGTCAACCGAACCGGCTTGACCGTACCCACGCGGTACAGCGTCACACCGGTAGGCGCGACCGTCCAACGTCCGGGCTCGAAGGAGATGACGGGAGCCGGCATGCCAAGCGCACGGTTTACATCGGTGACGGCCTGCGCGAGACGACCAAGCTCCACGTCGATGTCCATGGAATCCTCACCATCGGTGTAGGCTACGGAATAGCCGCCGCCCAGATCGACTTCCGGCAAAGTGTACGCGTCGGTGGCGTAGAAGGTCTTGCGCAGGAGCATCATGCGCTTCGCGGCTTGGATGAAGGCGTCCGCGTCATGGATGTTGGATCCGATGTGGGAGTGGATGCCGACCAGTTCGAGTACGTCCTGATGGCCGTAGATGCTCTTGAGCACGGCAAGGGCCGGGCCGTCCGCGATCATGGTCATGGCTTCGGCCAGTCTACGGTCGGATTCGGAAACCTTCTCATGGCTCATGTCGTACGGATACTTGACGTCGTAGCGCAGCTCGCGTTCGGCATGGTTCTCGCCGATACGCGCGTTCGTGGCGGCCGGAGTCACGCCGGTCATGTCGTCGAGGATATCCAGCTTGCCGGCATCGGCACCCACCGGCAGCAGGGCGACGCCGAACTTCTGATCCTCATGCGCGGTCGACACGAATTCGTGGCCGCCCGCATGGATGCCGGAAGTGACGCGCAGCATCACGCGGGCACGTTTGCCGAGACGCTTCGCGATCTGTGCGATGCGTTCCGGCTCGTCCGGCTCATCGACCACGATCTTCGCGAATCCCTGTTCGATGGCGAGTTCGATTTCCGCGTCGGACTTGTTGTTGCCGTGCAGCACAAGTCGCCTGCCGGGAATGCCTGCGGCGAGCGCGATGCGCATCTCACCCATGGTGCAGGTGTCGATCAGCATGCCGGATTCGGTGACGATACGGCAGATTTCCTTGGAAAGTAACGCTTTTCCGGCGAAGCTCACATGCGTTACGGTGTTGTTGAACGCGTTGGCCGCGGCGGTGACGAATTTGGTTGCGCGGGCACGCACGTCATCGGTGTCGACTACGTAGAGCGGCGAGCCGAATTCGTCGAGCAGGCTTTCGGCGGTACGTCCGTGGAAGGTGATCTCACCTTCGGCGTTTACCGCTGATCCTGCGGGCCAGATTGGTGTGATGGGCATGGGTTCCTCACATTTTGTCGGGTGCGGTGACGCCGAGCAGGTCGAGGCCTTCGGCGATCACTGTGCGGACTGCGTCGTTGAGTTTCAGTCGGGCTGCGGCACGTGCCGGTTCCGGAGCCTTGGCGATGCGCAGCGCTTCGGCCTGTTCGTCACGGGCTTCCGGATCGGTGAGCTCCATCGGAACCACGCGTTCCACGTTGTACCACTTGTGGTAGGTGGCCGCGAGATCCTCAAGATAGTGCGCCACACGGTGCGGGGCACGCAGGTCGCCGGCTTCACGCAGCAATGCCGGCCACTGTGCGAGGGCGGCGAGCACTTCGCCGTCGGCCACGGTGTCGAGCAGGCTCACGTCGGCGCCTTCGTAGCTGATACCTGCCGCGGCCGCGTTGCGGTCCACGTTGCAGGAGCGTGCGTGCGCGTATTGCACGTAGTACACCGGGTTCTCATTGGAGTGCGATGCCAGAAGGTTCAGGTCGATGTCCACCGGGGAGTTGTAGTCGGTACGTGCCAGCGAATAGCGGGACGCGTCCACGCCGATGGCGTCGGTCAGATCGTCGATGGTCACGACGTTGCCGGCACGCTTCGACATGCGCACGGCCTTGCCGTCCTTCATGACGTTGACGAGCTGGCCGATGAGGATCTGCATGTTCTTGCCCGGCTCGTCTCCGAACGCGGAGCACATGGCCATCATTCGGCCGATGTAGCCGTGGTGGTCGGCACCGAGCATGTAGATGGCGACTTCGGCCGGATCGTCGCTACGGTGGCGCTTGTTGCGGTAGTAGGCGATGTCGGCCGCGAAGTACGCGTAGTTGCCGTCCGACTTGATGATCACACGGTCCTTGTCGTCACCGTGCTTGGTGGATTCGAACCAGGTGGCGCCGTCCTTTTCGTAGATGTCGCCGCGCTCGCGCAGATCCGCGATGGCCTGGTCCACTTCGCCGTCGGAATACAGGCTGTTCTCGTGGAACCACACGTCGAAGTCCACACGGAAGTTCTTCATGGACTTGCGGATCTCGTCGAACATCATCGGCACCGCGCGCTTGCGGAATTCCTCACGCTGTTCGGAATCGCCTTCGCCAAGCGGATTGCCGTCGTTGTCGACACCGCCGTCGACGCGCGGAAGGTCGAGGATCGCGATGCCTTCGTTCTTCGCTTCGTCGATGACGCGCTGCGCGATTTCGTCGATGTACGCGCCCTTATAGCCGTCGATCGGGGTTTCCTCGCCGTGGGCCGCGGCCACGAGGGACTTGGCGAAGCGGTTGATCTGCTCGCCGTGGTCGTTGAAGTAGTATTCGCGCACCACCTTCGCGCCGTTGGCTTCGAGCACGCGGGCCATGGAATCGCCCACCGCCGCCCAACGGGTGCCGCCGATGTGGATCGGACCGGTCGGGTTGGCGGACACGAATTCGAGGTTCAGGGTCTCTCCGCCAAGATGGTCGTTCTTGCCGTAGGAGTAGCCTTCCTCAAGTACGGTGTCGACGACCGCGGCCGCGGACGCGGAATCAAGCACGATGTTGATGAAGCCCGGGCCGGCCACTTCCACGGACTTGATGCCGTCCGCCTTGGTGAGTTCGGCCGCGAACAGCTCGGCCAGGTCGTGAGGCTTCATGCCGGCTTTCTTGGCCAGCTGCATGGCCGCGTTGGAAGCCCAATCGCCGTGCGCGCGGTCTTTCGGGCGCATCACGGTGAGTTTGGCAACCGGAGGAATCAGCTCGTCGGTCAGGGAACCGGCTTTGCCGGCCGCAACGAGGCTATGTGCAATCTTGGAAATCAGTTCACTTAACGCTTCTGGACTCATTCTCACAAGTCTACCGGGCATGTTGACAGAACGGCCCGCCGCGTAGCCCTTCGTTTCGCATCATGTTCACACGTGTCGGCCAGCACGGCTCGCAGTCGGAAAGAGACCGTTGGCGACACCCGCATGGTTTCTCCGGCTTCTTTCAGTTTGGGGGTACATAATCGTGAGTCAGCCGCGCTCATCGTGGAACGTGGACAAGCAAAGAGGCACGAATCATGAAACGTCTCAACATACGCAAGTGGATCGCCATGCTGCTGATCTGCGCAATTGCCCTGCTTTCCTTTGCCATCTCCGCACGTCACGTCGTCAAGTTCATGAGCTACGTGCCGATCGCGCACTCCCCCACGCTGATCGCGCATCGAGGCAACACCGTCGCCGCACCCGAGAATTCACTGAAGGCCATCGTCGCCGCCGGCAAAAGCAACATGGATTATGCGGAAATCGACGTGCGTCTGACATCCGACGGCAAGCCGGTACTCTTCCATGATCGTAAGACGGGACGGCTCTCCAGCAACGGCATCAACCGCAAGGTCAACAAACTGACGTATCGGCAGCTTGGCACCATGATCATGGGATCGAACGGTTCCGGATACACCGTGCCATCGCTGGGCCAGGCGATCGTGGCAGCACGGCAGTCGAAGAAACTGGGCTTGCTGCTCGATCTGAAAACCGACGACCGCCACGCATTGAAACTCGTTCGCGCGGTTGCCAAGGAAATCGAACGATACGATTTCTCCGACCGTGTGATGCTCAT
>CAVEVJ010000306.1:0-6528 GCA_963619075.1 Acidaminococcaceae bacterium | reverse complement strand
GAGAAGAGGAAACTCATGAAGATGAGAAAACTCCTGGCAGGCATCGCCGCCGCGGCGACCCTGCTCAGCGGTGCCATGTTCGGTGCCGCAACCGCGTCCGCTGATACGGCCGCTACCATCACCGCAATGAACGCACAGCAGGGCTGCACGTATACGGCGTACAAGTTCGCGGAATTCTCAAACGCGAAGGCCAGCGGCGACGCCACCAAGATCGGGTCCATCGACATCGCCACCACGGCGAACGGCTCTTTCCTGACCACCATCACCAGCTCGGCACAGACGGTGAAGAGCAGCACTGCTCCCACGGAATACCGCAATAACGTCGCCGCTTGGATCGCCACGTTCAGCGCTTCCGAGTTGCGCAAGTTCGCGGAGGAGATGCAGAAGTCCCTGAGCGAAATCACCAATTTGAGCGATTTCTACAAGGGATCGGCCACCAACAGCGGCACCACTCCTGCGGACACGACAATCAACCTGACCGAGGAAGGCTGGTATATCGTCACCAAGCAGCATACGGATGCTGATGGTTCCACCGTGACGGACAACGTTGCCGTGGTGGCTTCCACGCTCGATGGTTTCACCTCGATCGAATTCGACCTTGACGATGGCCAGAAGAACGTCACCGCGCTCGGCAAGTTCAACCCGAAGAATGAGAACCATCCGAACACGCCGAACAAGTACGTGTACGACAACACCATGTGCAGCGAGGATGAGGAAATCACCAAGAACACCGAATCCATGAACGGCAAGTCGGTGAGCGTCGGCACCGAACTGTGCTACGTGGTGCAGACGAACGTGTCGAAGGCCGCTGCCGGCTATGACACGTATCCGATCAAGATCAGCGATACCATCTCGAAGGGCCTGACCTACAACACGACCGATGACGCCGTTCAGATCAAGGCATACTGGGGCAGTATGACGTCGAAGAGCGCTGATGACAAGCATCTGATCGATTCGTCTGCCTACACCGTCACGACGACGCCGAACGCCGACGGCTCCACCACCATGCTGGTGACCTTCAATGACGCTCATCTTTGGTCTGGCAACCAGCTGTGGATTACCTACTCCGCGACCGTAAACGCGGATGCCGGAAGCGCGAATGCCTACACCGTCAGCAACTCCGCCAAGGTGCAGCATAACGATAACGACTGGTCGGAGACCACGAGCACGTACCAGTATATCGGCGGTTTCGCCTTCTTCAAGTATGGCGTGGACAACAGCAAGGAAGTGGCTCTGGCCGGAGCCAAGTTCAACGTGTTCGCAGGAACGAGCGCCGATGGCACTCCGCTGGCCTTCACCAAGGTGAGCAACGAGGACGGTAGTGCGTACTACTACTATGATCCGGCTGGAACGGTCACCGAGGTGGAATCCGACGAGAACGGTAACGTCACGGTGTACGGCCTGAAGGGCTATATGACCACCGGTGTTAAGGGTGACGGCGTGTATACGCTGAAGGAAACCGTGGCTCCGAGCGGTTACATGAATGTGGATGCCGTCAAGCCGGTGTTCACCGTCCGGGTGGATCTGGAAGTCAAAAGCGGTGTGATGAGCAATACGCTTCTCCTCACGTCGAATAACAATGCGCTGAAGCTGGCTTCCCAGGATTCCACCACTAATGCGATCAAGGTGAAGAACGTGAAGTCCCTCGCCCAGCTGCCGCTCACCGGTGGCGCGGGCATTCTGATGTTCTCCGTGGTCGCGGCACTGCTCATCGTGGTCGCGGCAATCGCGACCGCGCGTATTCGCGCAGTCAAGCGTGAGCTGCAGGCCTGAGAGGTGTGATTTACAGTCTGTGAGCATTGCTTTGGTCATTGCTCTAAATCTGTGAGCGCCGCTCATTAAAGGGCGATATACCAGCCGAATGGCTTGGTATATCGCCCTTTTTGCGTATACGGATAGGACTACGCGGCTTTCTGAGCGTTTATGCAAGTCCATGCAAGCTTGTGCAAGTCCATGCAAGTACGGATCGAACGATCGCGCTCACCTATGCCAAGGATCGACGATCGATATGCCCATTCCTTCAAAATCCTTGGTATTACGCGTCGCCACCACGCACGCATTGGTTTTTGCCGTCGCCGCTATCTGTGCGTCGGCAAAACCCGTCGGTCTGCCGGATCGTTCACGCATCGCCAGCATCGCGGCGCAATGCAGGCTTGACGCCAGATCAAATGGCAGAATTCGATCGCCAAACATATTGAGAATCTTCTCAAGCGACGTTTCTAACTGTCTTCTACGCCTGCCGGAAGGCATCCGTTCGATGCCGTAAAGCAGTTCCGTGACGGAGACGGAGCTGATGAACGTGCGAGTGAAGTCAAGCGATCGCAGAAAAGCGAGAACGTTGGGGGCACAGGTTTGTTTCATTGCCTCCGAGAGCACATTGGTGTCGAGTAGATATCGGTTCGAGTCGAGATTCGCGTTCATGACGGATCCGATATATCCACTGGCCGGGGGCTGCCGTCGCGTTGCGGAATTTCCAATTCGCCATCCTGCAATCCGCCATCAAGGTCAGCGCGAATCTGGGCAAAGAAGTCGCCGGCGGTAACAATGTTATGGGCAACATAGCCGGCGGTGTAATCCTCCAGAATCGACCGTACTTCAGCTTCGGTGGAGCGGCCGTGGCTCTGGGCCGATTGCTTGAGCCGCTCCATGACGGAATCATCCAACCGTCGAACGGTAATCGATGCCATCGTCGTCTCGCTTTCGCTGGAATTCTTCAAAGTGATAGCATAATGCTATCACTGCGTATTGCGTCGCCACCATGCACGGATAGTGGCGCGGACTCTATTTATTTGCTGAATTTCAGGTGAAAACACGGGCGAAGCGTGTGAATCTGGGATACCCTCATAGGAGATGCCCATGCATGGGCCGAGTGAATTCGCACGCGGAAACCACGCATCGGGAATAGTGTCGGGCCGATTGTGAAGGAGCATGCCCTATGTCCAGTTCGTTGTTCAAGAAAGCGCTGGTTCTCGGCGCGTTCGCTGCCGGAGCCGCGGTATGGGCAATCGCGCCGCGTACCTTCTCCGACAAGCGCCGCAACTACGTTCCGGCCATCCCGGACGTTTGGTACGCCCATCGTGGACTGCACGACGCAGGATCCGGTCTGAGTGCGCAATACGCGTCGGAGAGCGGTGAATACGTGGCGCTCGCCCGCCGTATGGCCATGAAGGCGGGCTACGGCAACCCCAAAGTCTGCACGTCGATCGCGCCTGAAAATTCTCTCGCCGCCTTTGCGGCCGCCTGCGAGGCTGGTTATGGTATTGAACTTGACCTGCAGATGACCCGGGATGGCGAAGTCGTGGTGGTGCATGACGGAGATCTCATGCGCGTTGCGGGAGACCCGCGTCTTATCAAGGATCTCGCCTACGACGACCTGACCCGCATCCCGCTGTTTCCGACTGATGCACCGGGTTCCGACGTGGCTGCGCCGCTTCCCGGTGCTACGGAAAAACCGCCGCTGGTCACCACTCCGGATGACGCTCCGGAAGGCTACTACCAGCATGTGCCGCTGTTCTCGGACGTGCTCAAAGTGGTCGCCGGCCGCGTGCCGCTGATCGTGGAATACAAGTTCGACGACAACTCCGCGTGGACTCCGCGCGACGTCGAACTTATGGAAAAGGGCGACGCGCTGCTGCAGGCCTATTCGGGCGAGTATGTGATTGAATCGTTCAACCCGGCCGCCGTCAACTGGTACAAGGAGAACCGTCCGGAAGTATGCCGTGGTCAGCTGTCTTGGTGGCCGGAAGGCGAGGATATGCCGTCCGATCCCGTGACGATGGCCAAGGAATATGCGGCGGGAACGCTTGCCTTCGATTGGATTTCCCGTCCTGATTTCATTGCCTACGATTGGAAGGGCGGCAACAGTCCGCAGGTTCGCTTGGCGCGATTCATGGGTGCTGTGCCGGTCTCGTGGACCGTGCGTAGCCGCGACGAGCTGGCCCAGTGCGATGACTGGTTCGACCACCACATCTTCGAAGCCTTCGTGCCGGATTCCCGTTGATCTGATTGTCTGAAACGTGGCGTGAATCCTATGGGTATGTTCGGATTTTTCCGAACCGAGTTCCATGGGATTCGCGCCGTTGTTATGTAGTTATGTTGTTATGTAGTGGGGTGATTAGTCGATGACGCCGTACAGGCGATCGCCGGCGTCTCCAAGGCCGGGGACGATGTAGCTCTGCTCGTTGAGCCCCTCGTCAACCGAGCACAGCACCAGCTTGAACTGAATCGACGGATCGAGGTTCTCATCAACGAACTTCAGTCCTTCCGGGGTGCCCACAAGACACAAGGCGGTGATGTCTTTAGCGCCGATCTCGGCCAGGTAGTGGGCGGCCGCGACCAACGTGCCGCCGGTGGCCAGCATCGGGTCGATGAGGAAGCAGTGACGTCCGGTCAGATCTTCCGGAAGACGCTTCGCATACGTGGTCTGCTGCGTGGGATTGTCCTCGTCGCGCTTCATGCCGAGGAATCCGATTTCAGCGGTCGGAATCATCTTCATCATGCCGTCAAGCATGCCCAGACCCGCACGCAGCACCGGCACGATAACCGGTGCCGGAGGAGCGATGGTCTTGCCTACGGTCGGCGCGATAGGGGTTTCGATCGGCTTGTCCACGACTTCGATGTTGCGGGTGGCCTCGTATGCCTCCAATGTAACAAGCTCGGTAACGAGCTCACGGAACACGGGAGAGGAGGTGTTCTTGTCTCGAAGGACGGTGAGCTTATGCGCCACCAGCGGGTGGTCCAAAATGTGAATATCCATGGTTTATTGAGCATAGTCCGTAAATCATGAGTTCGTAAATCCGATAAAGATCCTGCATACCCCCGTAAAGGCCCTCTTTTCAATAAGCGCGGATGCGCTCATGCGTGACGGGAAGCGGATTGCAAGGAGAAAATCGGAAACGAGGGAATCGCAATGGAATCGGGGATAAGGAAATGAAAACGGAACAGAAGAGAAAGGAGAACTAAGGAAGAAAAGGAAATGCGCCGAACCACGAAAGCGCCTGTCGGCGCAAAGGCCGCTCACAGCGGCAAAAAATGGAGCCCGGGGCTATGCATGGCCCGGCGCAGATACTTATTGTACAGTCGCGTAGGACTTACCGGTGCTCGAACGCGGGAAACGTGTCGTACGGACTATGAATCGTGGGACTCACGATACTTGGATTCGGTGCCCGCCAATAGGCAATGTGTCTGGAAAACGTTTCAGTCCAAACGCCTCCGCCTCCACAAATTGGCGCCATGACGGAAATCCTTGGCTGTGGCGAACAGGTTTCCGGCCGTGTGCATAAGTCGTGAGGCCTTCGTGCGAATCCGCTTCTCCACATCACCTGCAATCGGGGTGGAAGAAGTTGTGGAATCCGGCTCGATCGGGGAGTCCGATGCGGATTCGCCCGTACCGGATTCCAGCCGTTTGACCATTCTGCGCGCCTCGATGCGCAATCCCAGCGCGACCACGTCGGTGAACGCCGCCGCACGTTCCAACGCAACGGCGAAATCGCCGGTAAAAGCGCCGGTGAGAATCGAATCGGCGATGGCGGCGATATCATCCTCGGTCGGTGCCTGATCGACGCCCGCAATCGCGGAAGCGGAAGTGGCCACAGGTTCGCCGACGCGCCACAGACGGGCGATGGAATCGCGGTTCTTGCGCATCCAGGTACGCATCACATACAGTCGCCACATGATTCCCGGAAGCGAATCCGGTTCCGCATGACTCCACAATTCCGCGATCACGTCCACGCCCTCGCGGTCCACCAGCGTAAGCACGCGCTCCACCAGCCGTGCATCCTGTGTGTGGTGCACCTTGTCCAGCAAAGCGGCTGCGGAAGCGTGGCTCATTTCGCTGATCTGCGCCGGGTCCGCACCTCCCGCGATGTTATCGGCCATCATCTGGTCGAGTTGGCCGGGGCGTGCTGGGCGCGGCGAGCCGGTGTTCGTGAATCCCGCGGAACGGCTTGGAATTACGGAACCGGAGCCGTAATGCATGTTAGTAGACAAGTGGCGTGACCTTTTGAATATCGATGATGCTGAAACCTTGCGGCGTGTTGATTATAAACATCGCGATGGCCGTTCCCGTAGGCATGTACGGCGATTTCGCGATGAGTTGCTTGGCGAGTTGCTTGCGGGAGCACAGGCCGCGCAGATGGTCGAACATGCCGCCGATCACCGGGCGATGCATGCAAATCGCCGTGGTCTGACGTTCGTTCAACGTTCGTTCGATCTGATTTCGGAACGCGACCCAGGATTTGCTCGGATGGTCGGCGAAGGCGTCTTCCGTAAGCTCGTCCACGTACTCCAACGGAAGACCGGTCTGCCAACTCAGCACCTGCAACGTTTCCTGGCAGCGCAGCCAAGGCGATGTGGACAGTCGGTCGGGGCTGTAGCAGGCCAGTTCACGGTTGAGTGCGAACGCCGCCGCCGCGCCCTTCGGCGTAATCGGGCGGTTGGCGTCGGTTCCCTTCCACGATTTGCGCGATTCGGCCTTTGCGTGGCGCACGAGCAGCAGATTCTGCGCGGTCGCCGCGCCTTCCTCGATAC
>CAVEVJ010000305.1:0-2558 GCA_963619075.1 Acidaminococcaceae bacterium | reverse complement strand
GCCAAGGCCCACGCCGACGCGATCGTGCTGCCGACCGTGCTCGGACCGCGCGACGCGGCCGACGTCAAGGCGAGTCCAGAAATCGCAGGAAAGAACGTTGACGGCGGCTGCATCATCGCCCCGGGCGGCGGCGACAACGCCATGGCTTCCCTCGGTCTGGGCATGGCGGTCGGAGACGTGTCCGTCTCCCTCGGCACCTCCGGCGTGGCCGCGGCCATCTCCGAGAACCCGACCTACGACCTGACCGGAGCCGTATCCGGATTCGCCGATTGCACCGGCCATTATCTGCCGCTCGCATGTACCATCAACGGCTCCCGCATCCTCGATGCCGGACGTGCGGCGCTTGGCGTGGATTACGACGAACTCGCCCAGCTGGCCTTCGCGTCCGAGCCGGGCGCAGGCGGCATCACCCTGGTTCCTTACTTCGACGGCGAGCGTACGCCGAACCGTCCGGACGCCACCGCCACCCTCTCCGGCCTGACGTTGGCCAACACCACAAAGGAGAATCTGGCCCGCGCGTTCGTAGAGGGTCTGCTGTGCTCCCAGCGTGACTGCCTTGAGCTCATCCGTTCCCTCGGCGCCGACATCAAGCGTATTCTGCTGATCGGCGGCGGCGCCAAGTCCGAAGCGATCCGTACGCTCGCACCAAGCGTGCTCGGCATGGACGTGACCCGCCCGACCACCGACGAGTATGTGGCCATCGGCGCGGCACGTCAGGCGGCTTGGGTGCTTTCTTCAGAAGTCGAACCGCCAGCATGGGAGCTCACCATCGACGGCGTGGAGACCGGAGAGCCCACTCCTGCCGTATATGAGGCCTATGTCAAGGCACGCGGCTGATTTAAAGCGGCCAATGGAACTCTGATCCATGCATTCAAAACGGGACGGCACGCTATGTGCCGCCCCGTTTCCTCTATTATTGGCAACGTATTCGAAAGACAGGTGGAACATGAATGACGGCTTTCGCATGAGGCTTTACGCGCTGACATGCGTGGCATGCGTGGCGTGGCTGGCCCAGACCGTCACTTCAGCGTCGAAGGACGGCACGCTGGCGAGTGCGCCAAGCATCATTCTGATCGTCTGTATCGCCATAGCGGTGCTATATACCGGTTTCAGCGCGGCCCAACTGTGGATCATGCAGGACCGTTCCGATGAATCGGAGGAAGACGAGGAGGATTCCGATGAGATCGACGACGATTCCAAAGACGAACAGTGATTGTTGACCTACGATGTTGACCTACGATGTTGACCTACGATGTTGACCTACGAAAGGATTGATCGATGACTTCCTCTCTATCTATGGCCGCCGCGGTGGTGCTGGGCCTCATTTGCCTCACGGCCGGCCTGCTCCTCGGCGCGTTGCCGATTCAGAACAGCAAGATGACCGACCAGCATCGCCGGCTCTCCTCCCTGCTGTGCTTCATCATCGCCATCGTCTACATCGCGATGATCTTCACGGGGCAGGATCTATCGACCTGGACCATGCTGTTCGGCATTCTGGCGGGATTCATCATCGGCAAGATTCCTCCCGTCCACGAGTTCTTCGTTTCGAAATGGGATTTCCTCAAGCCGTATGAGCCGAAGAAGAAATCCAAGAAGAAGCGCAAATAACCGGGACAATACAAACGAAGGGCGCCGATTCCCGGTGCACCTCCTTCCGAAAGGAACCGGGAGAGGTCACTTGGGATCGGCGCCCTTCCTGTTTGGAGGAGAGGGAATCAAGCCTTCTTGCGCTTGCTGATCAAATCGTACGCCACTGCGGCGATCACGACCAGGCCCTTGATGGTCTTGACCCAAGCCGCGTCGACACCCATGATGGACAGACCTTGGTTCAGCACGCCCATGATCAGAGCGCCGACCATGGCGCCCGGGATGGTGCCGATGCCGCCGGTGACAGCGGTTCCACCGATGAAGCAGGCAGCGATGGCGTCCATTTCGAACTCCATGCCGGTCTGCGCGGTGGCGGACGCCAGGCGGGAAAGGGTGATGACCGCTGCGATGGATGTCAGGAAGCCCATGTTCAGGAAGATCTTGAAGTCGGCCGCCTTGGTGTCGATGCCGGAAAGGATGGCGGCCTTGCGATTGCCGCCGACCGCATACACGTTACGGCCGTAAACGGTGCGGTTCAGCGCGAACCAATAGATGCCGACCAATACCGCAATGATAAGAATCACGATCGGAATGCCGCCTTGGGTGTCGTTGCCGGACAGCGCCAGAAGATAGGTGACATAGCCGATGGCCAGAACCGCCACAACGAGCTTGAACGCGACGAAACTCATCGGCTGGACCGGCAGACCGTTCTTGATGGCGTTCTTGCGCTTATGCAGCTGCGCCCACACCACCAGGACGATAGCCGCGACGCCCACGATGATCGCATTGCTGGAGAACTGCCCCCAGAATCCGAAGACGTTCGGCAGGTAATCCTTGGAGATGGCGCGGAAGGTCTGGTCGGAAACAGGAATGGATTCACCCGCCACAACGGTAGCGAGGCCACGGAAGATCAACATGCCTCCCAACGTGGTGACGAAGCCCGGAACACCCACATAGGCGACCCAGAAGCC
>CAVEVJ010000304.1:0-21011 GCA_963619075.1 Acidaminococcaceae bacterium | reverse complement strand
GTCGGAATCATCGTCGAATGCGGTCGGATCATAGTTCGAGTTGTTGTAGAAGGTCTTCTTGGCCTCGTCAGACATCTCGAAGTTGGTCGGAGCGGCGGTGGCTTCCTTGTAGTTCGCAAAGTGGTCGGCGCGGCTCAGGTAGGTCACGTCGCCGGCCGCATCGTCGAACTGGTTGGTCGCCACGGTCTGATCACCATTGTGGGAGTTCGAGTCGGAATCGAAGGTGATGGTCTCGTCAACGCTGATGGTCTTGCTGTCAATCACGTTGTGGGAGTCGGACTGGATGGAAACGGCGTAATCACCCTGCTCCAGCACGTACGCCTTGGCGTTCTTGTAATCGTAGGAAGCCATGTCGTCGTCTTCGAACTCGATGGTGACGGTCTGGGACGCACCCGGCTCGATCAGATCGGTCTTCTCGAAGTCAACCAGGTTGGTGGAAGCCTTCTCGATGCCGCCATTGGTGTACGGCGGGTTGTAATAGACCTCGACCACGTCCTTGCCAGCGGTGTCGCCAGTGTTGGTCACGGTCACGTCGACGGTCACCGTGCCGTCCTTGTAGGTCACATCATCGAGCTTCTGCTCGAAGGAGGTGTAGGACAGGCCGTAGCCGAACGGGAATGCGACCATGGAGTCGTAATCGATGGCGCCCTCGGCGGCGGCGGTCTCGTAGAACTTGTAGCCGACGTAAATGCCTTCGGAGTAGTTCACGAAGCCCGGGATGGCGGTGACTTCGTCACCGGTGAAGCCGGTGTATTTGGCCGCCAGATCATCCATGTTCGTGTACTCGAACAGACCGAAGTTGTTGTAGGACACGGACTGGGTGAGATCCTTGAGGAAGGTGTCGGAGGTCTTGCCGGACGGGTTGGTCTCGCCAGCGAGAACATCACCAAGAGCGGAGAAACCGGTCTGGCCGGCCGGCGGGCACCACACCACGGACTTGATCTGCGGATAGTCGGACAGGAAGTCGAACTGGAAGGTGTTCGCGCCGTTGTACACAAGCGTGACCTTGCTGAAGTTCTTGGTGACCAGGTCGATCATGTCACGCTCGGTCTGGCTCAGCTGCAGGAAGCTCTCGCCCTTCTGGAAGTCGGCGTAGTCCTCGGAGTTGTTGGTGTAGGTGATGCCGTCCGCGGTCATGTCCATCGGGAGGTCTGCGCCTTCGCCGCCAACGCGGGTGATGGTGATGATGGCTTCGTCGGAGAAGTCCTTCGCGTTGGAGATCAACTCGTCGGTGTACTGGGCTGCCGGAACCTCAGGAAGGGTCCAATCCTGTGCGAACATGCCCACCGTCGGGCGATCGGCACGATAGTCGGTGTACAGCTGGGAAAGCTCGGAGTTGGTCTCGATGCCGGCCTCCTTCATGCCGTCAAGCATGGAGACAGTGTCGTACTGGTCGGACATGGAGCCGGAGCCGGTGCCGCCGTAGACCGGGTTGGTGGAGCCCCAACCGAACACGTTGACCTTCTTGGAAGACAACGGCAGGTTGGAATCCTCGTTCTTCAGCAGGGTGATCGCCTCGGACTGCACTTCCTTGGCCAGATCATTGGCCTTGGAGACGGTATCGTCGGAAAGCATGTACTTGGTGATGGTCGCGTTGTTCAGCAACGTGGCAAGCGGTCCGGTAAGCATCATGGACACGGCCACGACAATGCCAACAAGCGCCACGATCCAGGATTCAGAATGAACGATCTTGCGGGTTGCGACTTCCTTGACCGTCTTCTTGTTGACGGCGAAGGTGATAATCAGCGCAAGCACAAGCAGAACGCCGATGGCAACCAGGTAAGGCGTCAGTGAACCGATAACGTTCATGACGTCGGCCATGTTGATTTGCAGCATGGTAGGTCTCCTCCTTGATTCTCATAACCAGCGGCACGTCAGCTTCGTCGCAATTTCAAAACCAAGGAACCACCCAACACTGCCCCGCGTTACGCAATCCCAAGAAGTGTAGACACTCCTTCATGCCGTTGTTCCGATTTCATCAAAATCGAACGCGAAGGGGCATGGCATTTGCCCAGCCTGTCGATTCGCGTGCATAATCTGCATGCCTTCGACGCATGATTTGCATGGAATCGCCAATGCCTTGGGCCAACTTAGCCACATTCGCGGTACGCAAAGTACGATGGGGCCCATGAGTAGTTTGAGTGCGTTAAATCTTGAGGAAGGCAGTCTGGTCGGCGGCTATACGCTGATTTCCCGCTTGGGATCCGGCGCCATGGGATCCGTATGGAGGGTTCGGGATGACGGCGGCCACCAGTATGCAATGAAAATACTGCGTGATTCCCTCTCGGAAGGCGATTCCGACGCAAACCTGTCTCGCGAACACGTCACCGCCCGCGAACGCCTGCGCCGTGAGGCCATGGCATTGCAGAAGGTACGGCATCCGGGCGTATGCGCCATCGTTGATATGGAGCTGGATGACGCGCTTGCGTTCATCGTCACGGAATTGATAGAAGGCAAGAACCTGCGTGAGGATGTTCGCATCAACGGCAAATATACCGGCGATGATTTGGAAAGGCTCGCACGCAAGCTGATCGAGGCGGTTGAAGCCGTGCATGCGGCGGGAATAGTGCATCGAGACATCAAACCGACGAACGTGATGGTTTCGGTCAGCGGTCCGGTGCTGGTGGATTTCGGCATTGCCATGGGTGAGGGCGAAAGCCATGTGACCAGTACGGGCCTAGTGATGGGCACACCCGGTTTCATAGCGCCGGAAGTCATAGATGGCGCCGAATCCGACGACATGACCGACTGGTGGTCGGTGGCGAGTGTGCTCGCGTTCGCCGCCACTGGCGAACCTGTGTTCGGTACCAAGCCGATGATGGCCGTGCTGGAGCGTGCTGCCGCCGGAAGCGCGAATCTTACGGGATTGCCCGCCGGAACATTGGCTGCTTTCCGTTCCGCGTTGAGTCCTCATCGGGAGAATCGTTGCACGCCCAAAGAATTGCTTCATGCTATTTCCATTGACGCGTTGAATCCGCAGGCATGGTCTGACGCGAGCACGTCCGCCGAAACGGAGATGATGCCCCCTTTTGATGGAGGGCGCGTTGAGAATCCGCGCACACTATGGCGATCCCAGGATGGACTGACTGGGGAAGACGCCATCAATACACGCACCATGCCACGATTTGCCAAGTCGACGCAGGCCATCGATCCGACGACCGTGAACAAGACCAGGGAGTTTCCCGCAATCGCAAGCGCTTCCGGTGAAATTCCGGGAAGCACGCGCGTTATGCCGCAATCCACGCAGGTTATGCCCATGCAAGGCGTGCCAGCACAAGGTGCCTCAGTTCAGGAAACCAAACCCGCATTGCGGCGCATCTCGACGCAGCGACCGCCGTCCAACATTCCTCAGGATTCCACGGATGCAGCACAGCAGTCGTCAGAGGAACCGCAGTTCGCCGCCGCGGAACCACAATCTCCATTCGAGCAGCAATCCACGAACGTGCGAACGCATCCGAATCCAACGTATGTACGCCGTGGAGAGCTGCTTGACCGTAGTACGCCGCCTTGCGTTCTGTTAGGTGTTGTGGTTGCGATATGCGGTCTTTTTTCTCCATGGATGGCTCTGCTTGTCTCCCTCGTGCTGTTCTGGCTGTTTTTCACCGTCGGGTTCAACACCGAATCGCAGTTGGAACGCGAGAAACGTCGTGGAAGTGGACGCAAGGCTTCCGATATGGCCATTCGCGTGGCCAGTCTGCCTTGGCATATGGTGAAGGGACTGGGCTATGCGCTGCTGCGCTCTTTGATTATGCTGGCCGTCACGGCATTGGGATTGACGATTGCCGTTCTGGCGCTGAATCTGCCGCTTGCAATCATGGATACCGATATTTTCGGCGTGATCATTCCCCTTCCCACTTTGACCGAAGGTCCTTTTTCGCAAAGCGGACTTGCACAGGCAGGTTTCTGCGCGGTCGGCTGGCTGGTTTCCATGTCGGGGTCCGGCGCACTGGTAATGAGGCTGGGAGCTGGTGCGATACGCGGTGTCGGAAAATAGAACGCAATGAGCGTAACCGCACCTTGGAAGCTGTCAGGAAATCCATAGAGACATCTCATTATCATGGTGCAGGTCGATACGATGAAACAATGCGAAAGGGCTGGAATGGCTCAGAACAGTAAGAATGTGCAGAAGCGCGCCAGTCGCGCGGAGCGCAGGGCCGCCGAGGCCGCCGCCATGAAGGCACGCGCCGAAAAGATGGAGAAGGAACGCAAGCAGCAGACGACGATCGGCGCCATCGTTGTTGCCGTACTGGTGATTTTGGTTGCGATCGGAGCGTTCAGCGTATATCGGAGCGTTCATCAGAACGCAACAAGTGAAGTGAACAGCATAACCGTGGAGGAGGCGTACGACAAGCTTCAGGCGGTGGAGAACACGCCTTCACTCGTCGATGACAAGGGCGGTCTGTTGATTTCCAAGAACGGATACAACACTTCCGTTGAAGGTGTTCCGACAGTCGCCATTTACATGGACTTCCTGTGCCCCGGCTGCGGCAACATTCACCGTCAGCTGGATGACGACCTGCAGAAGATGGTCAATGCCGGACAGATCAATCTTGAACTGCACTTCATGTCGTTCATGGATCGTTGGTCCACCGACGAATATTCCAGCCGTGCGGCGAATGCCGCCCTGTATCTGGCGGAGCATGACAGCGACACGAGCCACATGATCGAATTCCTGAAGAACATGTACGCAGAGGAGTTCCAGCCTGAGGAAGGCTCAAGCTACGAATCCGTGAGCGACGAACAGATCAAGCAGCAGATGATCGACGCGGGCGTTTCCGAAGATGTTGCGAACAATGCGTTCAACCGCGACTATCAGGATTGGCTCGACGCGATCAACACCTACACGCCGAAGCGCTCCGAACTGTGGAACGTTTCCGGCAACTATGAGGGAAGCATGACGACCCCGACCATAACCATCAACGGCAAGTTCTGGGACATGAATCAGCTTTCCGTCGCGCAGGAGACCATTCATGACGGTCTGCTCGAATCCATCGGCCTGCAATCTGACCAGATTGGTGTCGAAGGAACGATACCTTCCATCGGTTCCGACAAGGACCCCATCTCCAACACCACAGGAGAATAAACCCCCTTTACCAGCCAGCGCGTCCAGAAGCATGTCCAGCGGCACACATTCTAAGTTGACTGCTACGGACGCGCTGGCTATGCTGTTCTTCGGTTCGTCTTTTAGGTGAATCATGCCTCCTTAGCTCAGATGGCCAGAGCGGCCGCCTTGTAAGCGGCAGGTCGTCGGTTCGATCCCGACAGGAGGCTCAGGCCCGTATAGTCGGGCTTTATTCTTACCTCGGGTAAGTAATCCAGAGGCCGTCCCCCAACTCATGGCTTCTGGCAGTCGGACGAGACGTCCCCCAACTAGTCTCGTCCAGCTCTGGGGGCAGGATACCCCCTTCTCTCCTGCCCCCTCTTCTTTTGTCTACGAGTTGTCTACGAGCGCAAATGTGACGGTATGGGCAGAACACAGCATTTTTCTTCGCTACAGATTGCTTCATCTACTATAATCGCGGCGTTGTATGCCATCGCTGAAAAGAGGACCCGTGGCAAGAAGATGGACCCCCAAACGATTCGTGGCGCTTCGCCGATTCCGCGTATGCGCCTGCGTGGCATCATTGACGCTTGCGTCCACTCTGGCGTTCGGCGTAGGAGCTCGCAAAACCGTAGCCTTGATCGTTGACGGCGAGACCACCACGGTAACCACCTATGCCATGAGCGTGGATCGACTTCTTCAAGAGCAGGGCATAAAGGTCAAAACGCACGACCTTATCGAATCCTCCGCCCTGACCAGCATGCTGAAAAACCATGATGTGGTCACGGTGAAGAGCGCCTACCAGACCACCATAACCATCGACGGCCAGGAGGTGCTGTTCTGGACCATCGCCACCAGCATTGATCAGTTACTTGGATTCTTCGAACAGAACGAAACCGAAACCGAGGCCGCGAAAGTCACCGTCAGCATCAACAATGTGTACAACAAGCTCACCGGCGGACTGGTCATCAACCAATCCGGCCCGGTAACGGTCATCGCCGACGGACAAAGCTCACAGGCACCCAACGGAAAACTGCCGGCCGCTTCAATCCTGGATTCCAAGGGAATCACGCTGAACAAAGAGGATCGCGTGAGCGTGGAAAAAGATGGAGACGAAACCATCCTGCGCGCCCGCCGCGTGACCCACGGCGAGGAAACGCGCACCGAGGAAGTCGCCTTCGACACGCAAACCATCATCGATACGAATCTGCAACCCGGTGAAGTCGTGGTCCGACAGGAAGGCGAGAACGGCGCGATCCAAAAAACCTATGACGTCACATACGTGGATGGCGAGAAGGAAAGCGAATCTCTGACGAACGAGACAACCACGAAAATCGCCATCGACCGCATTATCGCGGTCGGTCCCGCACAGACCTCAAACGACACCGATTCCAGCTCGTCGAACAGCAAGACGGATAAGGAATCGGACAGCGGCACCGACAACAGCCAGTCAAACCAGTCCGATCAATCCGACAAGAAAGACACGTCGAACGACAATACGAGCGACGGCACGGACAACAATACGGACAACACGAATAACAATTCGAATGGCGACAATACCGATAGCGGCAATTCGAATGGCGGGAATGCCGATAGCGGCAATTCGGATACCCAAAAAAACGACGATAACGGCTCGAACAACAATTCGGAAGACAACGGCAACAACAAAAACGACGGCGACAACAGCGATTCCACGACACCCTCCGATCCGTCGGCCGGATGCCGCCTATACCATCCGACTCCGTCACAGGCCCAGACATATGCGGCCGGAGCCGCCGCCCAATACGGCTGGACCGGACAGAACTGGACCGATCTGGTGAAACTGTGGACGCGTGAATCCAGCTGGATGTGGAACGCGGAAAATCCAAGTTCAGGCGCATGCGGCATCCCGCAATCATTGCCGGGCAGCAACATGGCGACGTTCGGCGAACGATGGCGTGACGATGCGGCCGTGCAGATTGATTGGGGTCTGAACTATATCTCGCAACGGTACGGCTCTCCGTCCAACGCCTGGCAGTACTCCGAAAAAATGGGCTGGTACTGACGTCCACCGGTCGAAACCCACCCAATGGCGGCGCTCGTACCGACGTGAACGGATAATGAGGGAATGACAGAAAACGTGAACGAAAACGCGCATGGCCGTCTGTTGGGAGCGGCGGATATTCGACGTATAGCGGCTGACGCCGGCATCAGCCCGACCAAGAAGTTCGGACAGAATTTCGTAATCGACCCTGGTACCGTCCGACGTATCGTACGCGAAGCCGGCGTGACGGCAAACGACCATGTTCTGGAAGTCGGCCCCGGATTGGGTTCGTTGACCCTTGCGATTCTGGAAACAGGCGCGACCATGACGGCAGTCGAGATCGATCCGCCCGTTGCGCAACGGCTCACGGGAACGATTGAGGAGTTCATGCCGGATGCGATGGAACGTTTCCGAGTGGTCAATTGCGACGCGTTGACGGTGACTCCGGAGAATCTGCCGGATTTCAATGAGGACGACTCCTTCACGCTCGTCGCCAACCTGCCGTACAACGTCGCCACCCCGATCCTGCTCACGCTGCTGGAACGCTTTGACAATCTCGGAACCTTCCTCGTGATGGTGCAGAAGGAAGTGGCCGACCGCTTGAGCGAGAAGCCGGGTTCCAAAATCTATGGCACCCCGAGTGTGAAACTCGCCTGGTATGGCACCGCGGAACGTGTCGGCATCATCGGACGCAACGTGTTCTGGCCCGCACCCAACGTCGACTCCGCGCTGGTGCTGTTCAAACGATATGAAGAGGGACACACTCCCGCGGCCAACAATCCGGATGGCTCCGTGGTCGATCGCGAAACCGTGTTCCGCTTGATCGACGCGGCATTCGGGCAAAGAAGAAAAACCCTGCACGCGGCATTGAAGAAAATGGTTCCGTCCGAAGCGTTCGACAAGGCGGGAATCGACCCGACCCGCAGAGGCGAAACCCTCACCATCGACGAATTCGTGGCTTTGGCCCGCGCACTCAACGAGGTGACGGCGTAATGGCGAACGACATCAATTCCGTCAGCGTGGATTGCCCGGCGAAAACGAATCTGACATTGCACGTGGGAAAGGCTCGTAGCGAATGGGGCGGCCGGCATGAATTGGACACCATATATTGCGCGGTCGGCGTGTACGACACCGTCACCGCCACACGAAAGTCTCCAGGCGCCGGATTCTCGCTCAATCTGGAGGGTGCGTATCTGGGCGATCTGGCCTCTTCGGGGAACGACATGCGCCGCAACCACGCGGTGCTCGCGCTGTTCGCATTGGCCGAAGCCTGCGGACATGACCCGGATGTGGCGCTCAATATCGACAAACGCATTCCAGTCGGAGCCGGTATGGCCGGTGGTTCCGCCGATGCCGCGGCAACCCTGTTGGCGTTGAACGAGCTGTGGGGACTTCACTGGCCCATGGAAAGACTCCAACAAATCGCGGCCACGTTGGGTGCCGATATGCCGTTCTGTCTGACCGGTGGATACGCGCGGGGAACGGGCTTTGGCGAGCGTATCGAGCAGCTCCCCGATGGTAGCGCCGAAGTGCTCGATCTCGTCGAGCACGGCTTCTCCGGGCGTCTGTTGGTCGGCGCATACCGCGCGGAATTGCGTACGCCGGAAGTGTACGACATGTTCGATCAGATCGGTGCCGGAGCTTCCGATGAGAATCATCTGCAAAAAGCCGCGATTTCGTTGCATCCGCGCAGCGGGCAGGCGATTGAGGCCGCTTTGCATGCCGGCGCGACCCATGCATTCGTTTCGGGCTCGGGACCGTCCGTGGTGGCTTTCGTCCCGTCCGATTCCGCGGCCAGGAGCGTGCAATCCGCCTGGCAGGAGACCCGTTGCGTTGACCGCATCATCGCGGCCGACGCTCCCGCACGTCCTGTTGTGCATATCATTCCGTAACAGTATGGTTGTACCAGTGCATTTCGAAGAAGGAAGCCACAAATGACTCAGGCCAATGACGAGCGTGTAGCGCGCAAACAGTATATTCGTCGCCGTCAGAAAACGGTGTTTTCCATCATCGGCGCCATCATGTCCGTGGCAATGGTGGTTTCCCTGTTGTTCTTTTTCCATGTAGGCGGTTTGGGACTGGTCGAGTCGGGCGTGATACAACCGAATTACGGCACCCAGGCGCCTTGCGCATCCCAGGAAGCCGACGGATCCAACGGTAAATACGTCGAAAGCCGTAATATCACGGTACGTGTGCTCAACGGCACCGGATTCTCCGGATTCGCGCAAGCCGTCAGCGACGCACTGGTAAACCGCGAGTTCAACTCACAGGGAGCCGATAACTACACCAGCACTGTTGAACGCACCATGATCATATTCGGCAGGAACGCCATCAATCAGGCATATACGGTGAACAGCAACTTCACCGACGCCATACTGGTCATGGATGATCGAGAAGACGCACTGATTGATGTGGTCATCGGCGCGACGTTCGAAAATCTACGGAATCAGGATGAAGTACCGACCGCAGGCACGGAAATCACCAGCATCGAAGGTTGCGTCGCCGTTGACCAGATGACCAATGTTCAGGCAGCTCCCGAACACGAAGCCGTATAGCCTCAATCACCAATCGAAAAGCCCTGATTCCCGCCGGTGCACATTGCGATGCACGGCAGAAAATCAGGGCTTTGTTGTTTTACGTGTTCCTGTTCTCGTTATGCCGCCTGTTGGCGCTGCGCGAACCAGTTCCTCAACTCCTCCACGGCGGTCTCATGCTCAACGGGACCGTTGTCAAGACGGTATTCGAGCATGTGCTTGTATGCCGCACCTACCAGCGGACCTGGTTCGAGACCGAGCAGCTGCATGATTTCGTCACCGTTGAGATCAGGACGGATCGCATCGAAATCCTCCTTCTCCTTCAGATCACGCACACGCTGTTCCATCTCGTCCATAGCCGAGGAGAAAACCATGGCCTTGCGGCGGTTCTGCGTGGTCGCGTCGGCGCGGGTAAGGCAATTCAGACGCTCATACAGCGGGCCAGCATCCTTGACATATCGGCGAACAGCGGAGTCCGTCCACGGTTCCTCGACATAACCATGGAACCGCAGGTGCAGATTGACCAGCTCGCTGACGTCCTCAACCATATGGTGGTCGAAGTGCAACGCCTTCAAACGCTTGCGGGTCATCTTCGCGCCAACGGCATCATGATGGTGGAAGCTCACCTTGCCGCCCGATTCGAAACGACGGGTCTTGGGCTTGCCGATATCATGCATGAGGGCCGCCAAACGCAACGTCAGATCCGGGGAAGGAACAGGACCGTCGGGACCGGTTTCGAGCGCCACGGCACGGTCGATGACGATCATGGTGTGCTCGAACACGTCCTTATGACGATGGTGTTCGTCGATTTCCAGCTGCAACGCCGGTATTTCCGGGAAAACGATGTCCGCCAAGCCGGATTCGACCAACGCCTCAATTCCCGCACGCGGACGATCGGAAAGCAGCATTTTGACCAGTTCGTCACGTACGCGTTCCGCGGAGACGATTTCGATGCGGTCGACCATATCGGAAAGCGCTTCCGCGGTTTCCGGTTCGATGCGGAAGCCAAGTTGCGCCACAAAACGCACGGCACGCATCATACGCAACGGATCATCGTCAAAGGACTGACGTGGATCGACAGGCGTACGCAATACGCCCTTCGCTAAATCATTCACGCCACCGAACGGGTCGACGAACTCAAGCTCCGGCACACGCAGTGCCATCGCATTGACCGTGAAATCACGTCGGGAAAGATCGCCTTCCAACGAATCTCCGTAGTTGACCTCCGGTTTGCGCGAATCCGGATCGTACGTGTCGGAACGGTAGGTGGTCACCTCCACCTGAACCGGGGTACCGTCCTCACGCTTGCGCATCGCGCCCAACGTACCGAACTTACGCCCCATATCCCAAAAACCATCACTGCCGAAACGGCGCAGAATATGTTCGAACTGTTCGGGACGGGCCGACGTGCAAAAATCCAGATCATGTGATTCACGATGCAGCAGAAGGTCTCGCACCGGACCCCCGACCAACGCCAGCTCGTACCCTTCCTCGGCGAACATACGCCCTAATTCAATGGCCTCAGGCCATACCTCGAAATTCACGCCGTCCCTTTCCAACACCGCAATGCCATGCAGATCCATGCAAATCCATGCAGACTTTTCCGCATACCAGCATAGCGTGAACATGGTATGGGAGGCCTCTCCCACCCGCGTGGATTCCGCAACACCGCTCCTAGGAATAAGGTGTCGATTTTCTTTTTTCAACGTTGGGTGAGTATGGTTGGAGGCATGATTACGCCCGCAGACCTTGCACGCATGCTTGCCAATGCTGCGGACGACCATACCCAAAATCCCCTTGAGCCGGACAAACTGCTGTATACGTCGCAGTCCGAATCGTTGCAGCAACAGGTGACGATCACGCCAAGCACGACCGGCACCCCAACCCCCGCGATGATGCCGCGGAAGCGCACCGCGGAAGGTCCGACGACGTTCGCCTCGCTCGACGCGCAGGAACTGCCGGTCGTACGCGAATATTCGGCTGGCGGCCTGGTGTTCGACAGCAAAGGCCGCGTGGCCATCATCGCACGTCATTCGCGCAGCGGACATCTGGAATGGTGTCTGCCCAAGGGACATATAGAAAAAGGCGAGACACCACAGCAGACCGCGGTACGCGAAGTGCATGAGGAAACCGGCATCCTTGGCGAAGTGGTCGATTCCATCGCCACGATCGACTACTGGTTCACCGGAACCAGCCAACGCGTACACAAACTCGTGCACCATTTCGCACTCAAACAAATCGGCGGAGAACTGACGGTGGAAGGCGATCCCGATCATGAGGCCGAAGACGCCATTTGGGTGGATTTTGCTGATTTGGACGACGTATTGAGCTACCCGAACGAACGAAAGATAGCATGGTTGTACGCAAGGAAACTCAACAGACAGGCGTAACAGTGAATCCATCCGAACATCGGAACGTTCCATGCGGCATTCGAGCGCTCGCAATGATCCTCGCCATGGTTACCGCCATGGCGTTGATGTTGTTGTACGTTCCAACGCCAACGGCCTCAGCGGACGAAGAGTCCCCAGCCGACATGTTGACCATTGATTCCTCGACTTCGGTGATGACGGACTCCTCCGGATACCATCTCAAAGCCACGGTGACCAACACCACGGAACAGACGATTCCCGAAGGAACCCTGACCGTGGCCATCAACGCCTTCTACACGTTCGTTTCGCGCAATGACATTCAGGAATGGTCGGAAGGCGACGCCCATATTCCCACCCCTGAAGTGGTGGCGGAAGTCACCGTGCCTTCCTTGCAGCCCGGCGCCTCCACCAACGTGAGCGTCGATGCCGACGCAAGCCAGGAATCGCTCGCATCCATCAACACATGGGGACCGAAACCCGTATTGATCAGCTATCAGGCCGACGGCAACGATCTTAACGAACTGCATACCTTCGTGACTCGCACTGGCACCGGACTCAATACTTCCGATACACCCGCCATGAGCATCACCATCGTGCAGCCGTTGACCGCTACCGGGTGGTCATCCGACAATACGATTGTGGAGGAACTCGTTGAGGACGGTGGTGTCTCATCGAGCGAATTGGAAAAAATCACCACTCCCAACGAAGATGACGACACCCGCTTCGAAACGTTGAAAAACGTCATCGACAAGCATACGGGGCTCCAGGTGGTGGCAGATCCGACCTATCTGAAGTCCATGACGATGCCAGCCAAGGCAAGTGGCATAACACAGCCCGGATTGTTCGACATAACCGGATATTCGGCGATGTCGGACAGCAACGCCTATACGTCGGCTGGCGTGAAGCAGGACTCATGGAACGCCGATAGCGCGATATCCGACTATCGATCCGCATTGGGGGATTCCGAGGCAACTACGCACGTATACGCCTGGCAGGGCAACGGCAATTGGACCAAAGAAGCTCTTACCCAGGCGAAGCAACAGGGATACGACACAGTCATCGCCACCCGCGCCTTCGAAGATGGTGATTCCTTCACCGTGCAAACCGGCAAATACGTTGTTTCCACCGAGGCCGGAGACATTACCGTATTGGCCGCGCAGAGCGTGCTTTCCGGATTGGCGCAGGGCCAGGCGACCAGCGAGGCCGCGGCGGCGGACGGCGAGGGATCGGCGGCCGGCAGACTCGCCCGTTTTGTGGCGCAAAGCGCGTTCTACCAAATGGAACAGCCGTATTCGTCGCGAAATCTTCTGGTATGCCTAAATGCCGATACCGACGCGAACACCGTAAATGAGCTCATGAATGCCGTGGAACAATCACCCTGGCTGAATCTCACCAATCTGGACGAGTTGTCTAATACCGAAACAACGTTGGCGGGAGACGACGCCGAATATCTCATACCACAGGAAGACGGCCTTACCGACGACTCGAGGAATTCCATTCGCGGAATTCTTGATTCCCTCAAGTCCTCCGCTTCGGAAATCAGCCGCTTCAACTCCAATATCGTAAAGAAAACCGAAGATAATTCAGGCAAGAAGGCGGCCTCCTGGGGAAGGCAACTCGTCAAGGCCCACAACATCATGGCCCTGCATGCCTTAAGTTACGGATCATCATCCAACAGCGTGGCCGAGGATGCGTGGCAACTGGCCTCACTGCTCGTCAATGGCGTCTCTATCACCCCGACGGAAAACGTCAGCGTGGTCAGCGAGACGGCGAAAATGCCCGTGACCGTCAGCAACAGCCACCCGTATCCGATCAAGGTGAAAATCTCGTCGTTGACCAATTCCAGCCAGATCGTCACATCGCGAATCGACACCATCGAAGTCGCGGCGCATTCGGATGCCCAGGTGGCATTCACCATCCGAGTGCTCACCTCCGGTGAGGCCGATGCCACGCTCACGCTCCTTGACAGGCAGGGCACCGCATTCGGTTCCACCCAGGTCACCCACATCACCAGCGTGCTGCAAATCAGCGATAAAAGCGGTTTTGTGATCATCGGCATATCCATCGCTCTGGGAGCGTTGGGATTGTGGCGCCAATTCCACCGTAAGAAGGATCCCGACGAATGAGTTCTTCCGTTGGCCGCAATTCACTGATCATGGCCTCCGGCACGGCGGCTTCCCGCCTGACCGGGCAGATCCGAACCATCCTGTTGGCTTGGGCCCTGGGCACGACCGGATATGCGGCGAACGCCTACCAGGCCGGGTCGATGATTCCCCAGGTCATCTATACCCTCGTTTCCGGCGGTATATTCAACGCGGTGCTCGTACCTCAGATAGTACGCACCCTGAAAGATGAGGACGCCGAAGCCAAACTCAACAAACTCATCACCATGGCCATAACCATGCTGCTGGCAGTGACGCTGCTTATGGCCGCGGCAACGCCTCTGCTGACCAGGCTGTATGTCAACGGCAGTCCGGAGACTATGGCACTGGCCACCTCCTTCACCCTATGGTGCATGCCGCAGATCTTCTTCTATGGCCTATATACGGTGGTCGGGCAGATTCTTGCGGCAAAGGACCACTTCGTGGCATACGCATGGAGTTCAGTCGGCGCCAACATCATCAGCTGCATCGGTTTTGGAACGTTCATCGCATTGTTCGGCCGTGCCGTGGAGCATCCTCTGGAATTCTGGACGACCGGCAAAATCGCCCTGACCGCTGGAGCCTGGACGATGGGCGTGGCATTCCAAGCGCTCATCCTGTTCCTGCCGCTACGCAAAATCGGCTTACGGTACAGGCCGAAATTCGGCTTCCGTGGCATCGGTCTGCGTTCCATGGGACCTGTGGCCGCATGGAGCGTGGGCATTGTGATCGTGGACCAGATTGTCAACATCCTGATCACGCGAATTACCTCCAGCGCACCGGATGTAGCCCAGAAAACATATGGTCTCGATCCGTTCAATGTGGCCGGCAACGCAACCTACCAGAACGCGTACACCATCTACATGCTGCCATATTCGCTCATCGCGGTTTCCGTGGCGACGGCGATCTTCCCGAAAATCTCCAGGTCGATCGCCGAACACAATATTGCCGCCGCACGAGACGACCTGAGTTCATCGTTACGCATCATGGGTGTAATCATGTGCTTCTTCGCAGCGGCCCTCATCGTCATGCCGCTGCCGATCATCCTTTCCCTACTTCCCTCGGTCACCGTCAAGGAAGCGATTCTCATGTGCGGAGCGCTGTCGACCCTTGGATTCGGCATTCCTTTCGCCAGCGCCTACCTCATCATCCAGCGCACTTTCTACTCGTTTGAAGACGGCAAGCATCCTTTTATCTTCATGACGCTGTCCGTGGGCACGCAGATCTTAGTACTGCTGATAGGCACTCGTCTGCTGCCTCCTATGCAGTGGGTGACTCTGATCGGAATTTCCGGGGTGTTGAGCTTCATGCTGCCGTTCCCATTCCTGTTCGTCATGCTGCGCAGCCGTTTCAGCAGCGGTGTGGATGGCCGTAACATCGCGCTCTCCTACATGAAGTCTTTTCTCGCCGAATTCGCGGCGGTCGCGGTGGGATTGCTGTGCCGTGAGCATGTCTACATGTTGGTGGGAGCCCATATCGGAACAATGGATGGCACTATGAATTGGGGGCAGGCCATACTGTCCGCGATTCTGCTGACGATAATCATCACCATCGTCTATCTGGCGGTGCTGTGGGCGCTGCATTCCCGCGAGCTTGCCGATGTTATGGCGCTGGTCTCATCACGTGTTCCCCAGAGGACCAAACCGACCAGCCCAAACGCTAGAATCGACGATAGCGCCGAGTCCGGCAATAACCGAATGTCATAGAACTATTACCAATCGAAGGAACCCATGAAACCTCAGCTGGGAGACACCATCAACAACCGCTATGTACTGGTTTCGCCACTGCGTGAAGAAACCGGTATGCAGGTTTGGAAAGCCAGCGACCACGTGCTTTCACGGGATTGTCAGCTGTTCATCGTCAACAATCGCAAGGCACTGTATGCAGCAAACGCAACCGCTTCCATGCTGGCGATATCGCATGATTCCCATTTCACGAAAGTGTTGCAGTTGCAGCATGCCAATGAAGTCGCGGTAATCATAACCCAGCTTGATTCGGGAATGTCGCTTTCCGAATATCTGTCGGCCTTCGTAACGCATCCCTTAAGCTACGAAGCCATGCGTTCCATCATCGGTGAGGTTCTTGAAGCGCTGCATGTGCTGCACAAAGACAACGTCACCCACTACTGCATCAGCACCGATACCGTGCGTCTTACCCGTACCGGCGTGGAGATTGCGGACGCTCCCGTGAGCATCATGCTTGCCGATACCTCGCATATGACATCCACAGGATTTGAGCAGCTGGCGATTCGGCAGATTGCGGCGCTGCTGTATTCCATGCTGACCAGGCAGCCGTCCTCACCGTCGACCAACTTCAGCCTCAATGCGCTTCCGCAGGACACTCCGATGGAATTCCGCATAATCTGCAAACGTGGTCTGAATCTGCAGGAAGACGGCGGTTTCCCGACCATAGAAATGGTCACGATTGCCGAACTCGAAGCCTTGCTTGATGAGCACAAGCCCCTGACCTCACTGTCAAGCATCGACGTTGCGCTGCCTACCATGGATTCAGAGTGCTCCATTGTTTCCGCACCGGTATTGCAGGTCTTGGAACAGGATACGATTGAGATTCCGGACACGTTGGCCATACCCGGGAGCATTCCACAGATGTCGTTCCAGGCTCCGGAGCCTCATAGCGATTTTTCAGACAGCAAAGACGCGTTGGTCAAAGGAGTGTCGGCTACCGGCGGTGCCGTGAAGTCGCTGTGGACCAGTGGACGCGAGCTGCTGAGCGAAGAAGGCATCGATGGCGTCACAGAGGAGGATTCCACATTCTCCTTCCCCATCAAGGTGTCCCTGCCGTCCGACAATGCTCCGGTGGAGGAATCCCAATTAGAAAAGACCGGCCGCATTCCTGTAATCGGACCGGATGGTCGTGTCATCCAGCCGGGAGAGGAATCCGCACGCGCACTACAGGCCGAGCAGGAAGCCATCGAAGCCGCCTATAAAGCAGGGAATGCGTTTACTCCCCCGAGCTTCACTCCAAAGAACGGTGAACGAAAAGGCGCGGAGGTGGCCAATGCCACACTGTTCGGTGGTATCAAAACGAAAGTCGTGGCCATTATTGTTGCGGTGATTGTTGTGGCCGCCGCGCTTGGTCTCGCTATTCATGGGTTGAGCCATAAGGACCCATCAATCAAATCGTCCAGTTCCAGCGGCCCATGGCCCGAGATGAATCTTGATGAAGTGCCTTTCGGAGAGAACTCCTCCACGGATTCCTCGTCCTCCAACACGAAGAACGAATCGGAAACAAGCGACACGTCTTCTTCTGACGGGTCCTCTTCTGACGGGTCCGACACGAGCGCCACCGAGACCGACGATTCCGCAAAGGCATCCGAGAAGAAGACCGAGCGTACGGTGATCACTGCCGACAAGAATGTAAAGAGCGTTCCGGATCCGAAGACGCCGGAAAACACCACCGCGTACGAAATCGACAATCGTCAATTCCTCACCAGTCCGAATGGACAGCAGGGCTTCGGCTATTACGTGCACCTCACCCAGCCGCAAAAGGTGTATCGTATGGTCATTACGATTCGTTCCTCCGGCGGTCAGGGATACGTTCGTGTGAACACGTCCAACGATCCGACCCAAGGCGAGCAGGTGGCCCAGTTCGTATTCGATGAAAGCGGCACCACTGATGTGAAGTTCGACAAGGCCGTGGAAACTCAGGACATCATGCTCTGGGTTCCGATGGACAGCCTTCCGAACAACCAGCTGTATATCGATTCGATTCAGATTTTCTGAGTCGAATCGAGAACACTGCAGAGGGTGCGTGGCTTTGCCACACACCCTCTTTGCATACTCACATGTTTCACGTGAAACATGTGAAACGTGTAAAACACATGAAGCACGAGAATTCAACAATGTGGAAGCCACGATGATTCACTACAGTTAAGGCATGGATACTTTACAAGACGTCATTATCGTCGGCTCCGGCCCCGCCGGCTACACCGCGGCCATTTACTTGGGACGAGCCGGCTACCGACCTCTGCTGATCGCCGGAGCCTTGAATCCAGGCGGTCAGCTCATCAATACAACCGAAGTGGAGAACTTTCCCGGCTTCCCCGATGGAGTCATGGGTCCTGATCTGATGGATCGCATGCAGCGGCAAGCAGAGCAATTCGGCACAGAAATCGTGTGGGATGATGCCATCTCCATCGATGTGGACCAAGCCACGGAAATCAAAACCGTTCATCTGGACCAAGGCAACGTAATGACAACACGAGCCGTGGTCATCGCTACCGGCTCGCAATATCGCACGTTGCAGGTTCCCGGAGAAGTCGAATTCTCCGGTCGAGGTGTTTCCTATTGCGCTACATGCGACGGATTTTTCTTCCGGAACAAACCAATTGTCGTGATCGGCGGCGGCGACAGCGCATTCGAAGAGGCTCTGTTCCTTACACGATTCGGCTCTTCCGTAACACTGATCCATCGCCGTTCCGACTTCCGCGCATCCAGGATTTTGGTGGAGCGGGCAAAGCACGATCCCAAAATCAATTTCGTGCTCGATTCCACGGTGCAGGAAATACAGGGAGACGCCAACGGAGTAAAATCCGCTATAGTACGCAACATGCTCACAGGCGAGACCAGCGAGATTCCCGCCAACGGAATTTTCATAGCCATCGGCCACACACCGGCCACGTCGTTCCTTGGGAATACCGTACGCCGCGATGAACGTGGATATATTCTTATGGAAGGAGCCGGCACCCATACCAGTCAGCCCGGCATCTTCGCCGCCGGCGATTGCGTGGATGACACCTACAGGCAGGCTATCAGCGCTGCCGGAATGGGATGCCACGCCGCATTGGACGCACAGCATTATCTTTCCGAACAGCACCAGTCTACCGTTCAATAGCCAGCGCTCTCGTGGCGTATCATCCACAACCACAAATAGACGTCACCGATGGCAATGCCTACAACAAACGGCGTTCCCGACTGCCAAGCCATCCGTGATCGGATTGGTAGTCAGGAACGCCGTTTAGTATGTGCAAGCGGTACGAGTATGTACGAGAATTGTGTTCGTCTCCCGCTACTTCTCGGAGGACATCAGCATATCGACGATACGGTCCATATCCTCTTCGGATTTGAACACGATTTCGATGCGGCCATGCTTCTTGGAACCCTTGATCGACACTTTGGTACCGAATCGCTCTTCAAGACCCACCTGCACGGGAGTTCCCGTCCAAGGATTGAGCTTGCCTGCCTTGGCTTTCTTCGGCTGGTCGCTCTCAGCAACCTTCATGGATACGATTTCCTCAGTACTGCGAACCGACAATCCTTCGGAAATAATACGGTCGGCCAACTCTTCCATATCGGATTCGGTAGGCAGTCCCAGCAAAGCTCGCGCATGACCTGCGGAAAGCAATCCGGAAGCGACTTTCTTTTGCACTGCAGCAGGCAGATTCATCAATCGCAAGGTATTGGCGATCTGCGGACGGGATTTCGAAACAGCCTTGGAAAGCTGAGCCTGTGTCAAACCAAAGTCGTCGATCATCTGCTGGTATGCGGCCGCCTCTTCAAGAGGATTCAACGCGACGCGATGCAGATTCTCCAGCAACGCATCACGCAGCATCTCGTCGTCGGCTGTGGTTTTGACGATTGCGGGAATTATCGTGAGACCGGCAATTTGCGATGCGCGCCAACGACGCTCGCCCATTATGATCTCATACATGCTGTCCATACGACCGTCGAACATATTGTGCGACTCGTCGGTCTTCTGTTCAGCATTTTTTTTACGTGTAGCCTCGATTTGCGCGGCCGGACGCTTTCTTACGACGATTGGCTGAAGCACACCGACTTCCTTGATGGAATCGGCAAGCTCACGCAAGTCGTCCTCATCAAAGATGGTACGCGGTTGGTGGAGATTAGGACCGACGTCGCTCAGTCGGAGTTCGACCAGGTAACCACCCTGTACCGGCAGGAGCTCAGGCTTCTCCTCTTTTGAGGAGTCAGTGGTTTCACGTGAAACATTCTTCGTCTCGACAGCAGGAGTCGTGGAGCCGAAGAACATATCGGCCGGATGCGCTGTCTCCACCAAGTTGATGGAAGGAATGCTTGCCCGACGATTCGCGTTCTTCTTTATTTCACGTGAAATATTTTTCTTCATGTCGTACACTGCATCAACCGAGGCCTTGGCTGAGATGACAGAAGCTTTGTTCCCTTCGGCAACACCACTCTTGAGGGACGAACCTGCACCCGCGGTTTTTTCCGCAGTCTGCACCACAGCCGCATCCGACTGATTAGACTCCCCCGGCAACGTCGGGAACAGCGCTCCCAGACCCTTACCTAAACGTGATTTCGCAGCCATAATCAGTTCTCGTTCCTTCTCACATCGATTGCCTGCAGTACCGTCTGGGAACGACGGGCAATTTCCAGCGCAGCCTCACAGTAGGAAATAGCACCCATTCCCTTCGGATCATAAGTAATCACGCTCTGGTTGAAGCTGGGGGCCTCGGAGATCTTCACGGTCCTTGGAATCGTGGTGTTCAGCACAATGGTCGGATAATGACGCTTGACTTCATCGTGCACTTCACGACTCAACAGCGTACGCTTATCGAACATGGTGATCAGCATGGTGGAGACCAGCAGTGCGGAATTGAAGTGGTCCTGCACCAGGCCGATGGTGTTGATCAGCTGCCCCAAACCTTCAAGCGCGTAATACTCGGCCTGGATGGGGATCAGCATCTCGTTCACCGCACACATCGCGTTGATCACCAACAGGCCCAGGCTCGGCGGGCAGTCGATGATCACGTAGTCGTAATGATTTTCGCTGTTCGCCAGAAAATCGTCGACCGCAGTTTTCAGAAGCACGTTGCGGTTGGGCATATCGGCGACTTCCAACTCGGCACCACTCAAATCGATGGAAGCCGGCACCACATCAAGCAAGTCGAAATCAGGGCACGTA
>CAVEVJ010000303.1:0-2631 GCA_963619075.1 Acidaminococcaceae bacterium | reverse complement strand
TCTCATAGGGGGAGCCATCGGAACCGATGTAGATGACGCTCTCGCCGCCTTTGGGGAACTTGGCCTTTCCTTCCGCTATGAGCTTGTGTTTCTCTTCGCGTATTCGTTCGAGCAGGACGCTTGCGGGCTCGTCTGTGGGGTCTTGCGGTACGAGCTTGCCTTCGACCGCCATCTGAAGGATTGAGTTCTTGAGATCCTTTGCCTTCATTTACGCCTCGATTCCAAGGATCTTGCAAATCTGGCTGAGTTTTGCGTCAATTTCGCGGTCTAGCGTCTCGCGACGTGCCTTGTAGTCTTTGATGAGTTCATCAGGCGGCAGAATCTCCTCCTCATCGTGTGGGAATCCGCACTGATCGAAGTTCAACTGCAGATCCTTTAGCTCGTCTGGGGTGAAGCACTTCGCCTTCGGGCTGCCGTCAATCTCGATATCGTGGCGGTCATTCCACCATTCGATAACCGGAGCGAAATGCTCGAGTTTGATGGGCTTCGTCTTGCTGAAGTGTTTGTATCCTTCAGGCATATCCATGCGGTAGAACCACGTGCCCTCGGTTTTCTTACCGTTATTGAAAAAGAGGATGTTCGTAGTGATGCTCGTATACGGGGCAAACACGCTTCCGGGCAAACGGATGATAGTGTGTAGATTGAAATCGTCGAGCAGCTTCTTTTTCAGTTCGAGCTTTGCACTATCCGAGCCGAAAAGGAAACCATCGGGCAGAATGACCGCGGCACGACCGTTCTCTTTCAGACGGTACATGATGAGTGCCATGAACAGGTCGGCCGTCTCTGAGCTGCGCAGGGCTATCGGGAAGTTCGCCTTAACGACGTCCTGTTCCTTGCCGCCGTAGGGCGGGTTCATGAGCACGGCATCGAACGTGCCGTCAACTGACTGACCACGGTAGTCGCGGATATCCTTATCGAGGGAGTTCGTGTGAAATATCTTGGGGTTATCGATGTCGTGCAGGAACATGTTTGTTACGCACAGCAGATAGGGTAGCTGCTTCTTCTCGAGACCGTACACGCTTGTTTCGTATTTCGTGCGGTCATCCGGAGTTTTGACCTGTTTGTCGAGTACCTTCAACGCCGAGGTAAGGAAGCCTCCCGTGCCGCATGCGAAGTCGGCGACCGATTCGCCGAGCTTCAGGTTGAGCCTCTGGGCCATGAAGTCCGTGACGGCACGAGGCGTGTAGAATTCGCCTGCCTGTCCAGCTGCCTGAAGGTCTTTCAGGATTGTCTCGTAAACTTCGCCGAAAGCATGGATCTCCTTGTACTCCGTGAAGTCCACTTCATCGTTGATGGCGTTGATTACACGCCTGAGCAGAATACCGTCCTGCATGTAGTTGTGGGCAGATTCAAACGCGTAACGGACGATTGCCTGTCCTTGGGTGGTCTGCTTGGTGACCGTAAGGCTCGACAACGCTGGGAACAGCTCGTTGTTGACGAAATTAAGCAGCTCATCGCCGGTCAACACTTTGCCGTCATTATTGTCGATCGCCCAGTTGCGCCATTTCATCTCATCAGGAATAATCGACTTGTAATCATCCTGAATGAGTTCCCACTCCTCTTCCTTGGCATCGTAGATCTTGAGAAAGAACATCCATACCATTTGCTCGATGCGTTGGGCGTTGCCGTTAATGCCGGCATCCTCGCGCATAATGTTCTGCAACTTCTTGACCAAAGCTCCTACAGCCATGCTTGATAATATTCCTTCTGTCTACTATGCCGCCATGAGATACAGTTCTTTTTCCAGGTCCTGAGCCGCATGGATATACTGCTCTTTGCCGCCAAAAGCTTTGACGATGCTGGAAGCAGAACCAATAATCTGGAAATCCTTGAGTCTAAGGATAGCAATGTCGTCAAGATCCTTGATCTGTGTGGTCGCATATTTCCTCAGCAGCTCCTCCAATACCGATCGCGCCATTTCACTGAAGCGATTAAGATAGCCGCTGTCCCTTACCGCCTGTGCTCTTTCTTTACGGGTCATAGCAGGCACATCGTAAGCGATATGGCAAATCAGATCAAAATCATCGAGATCATAGCGGCCGGTCTGGTCGCGTAGCTGTTCAATGAACACCCCTTGTTTTTCAAGTTCCTCGCAGATGGCGGTTTTTGATTTTTCGCCGTTCCATTTGATGAGAAAGTCTTCGACGGTGCTGTATTGCTTACACATGTTCTTTTTCGTATAGTCGACGAGGCTTTCCGTGTGCAGTGAACCCATCCAGTAGTATTGGACTTGTTCGCCGATTACATTGACTTCGGTTTCGGATACATAATATTTCTTATGGGGCTCTGGGGGTTCAGGGGGCGTAAAATTTGTATCCGAAGTACCGCTAGTGGGCATCGCATTCCCCCCGCCCGCACTTTCTTCTCCATTTGGCGTAAGTATGATTGGTGGTTCGCCATCGAAATTAGGGTCGGCGAAAAGACGTGTAGCGTCTTTGAAGTCAAGGACGGTAAAGAACAGTTTGCCCTTATCCTCCTTGATTCGTGTGCCGCGTCCGACGATCTGCTTGAATTCGGTCATGCCCTGTTCACCAAAGCTATTATCAAGCACAATACATTGGCATGTTTTACAATTGACGCCAGTAGTGAGCAGCTTCGAGGTGGTAAGAATTGTTGGGAACCGTTCGTCGA
>CAVEVJ010000302.1:0-4726 GCA_963619075.1 Acidaminococcaceae bacterium | reverse complement strand
AGGCATGGTCGCGCTCGATATGGACGCATATGTGGCCCAATACGGTGGCAAGGTCATCCGCAAGAAGGCGTAGCTTGACATTTGGACGAAGAAGACCGGTAAGGGGTATGAGCATGATGCTGAGGGGCAGGGCCTTTGAACATGTACATGCCCGTTGTCGTTTTGGCGGCTGTATGGGTATAGCCGTTGGGTTCGTGTATTCCCGTACCGACGTAAACGGCGTGTTTTGCGTCGGCATGGGAATAGTGCCCGGCTTGCGGTATTCCCATACGTTCGCAAAACGCACTGTTTGCGTCGGTACGGGAATAGCGGCTGCCCAAGCGTATCCTCATACCGACGCAGACCTACAGTATGCTTTCGGTCACATCGGCCCAGGCATACTGTGCCATGTACTCACCGTGGTACAGGTTCTCCGCTTCCGGATCATTATTGAGGAACCGATACAAATCACAGTCGAGTTCGCTGGTCCTGACGGCCACATTGTCGCGTTCTCGAACAAGAACGTCGGTTTGCCCGATGGAAGCGAGCGTGGTGCGCAGATCATGAATCAGATTACGCACCTGGGTGCGCCGCGACGTCGAGTTGGAAGCGTCCTCCCACAATACGGTAAGCAGCTCACTGGTCGTACAACGCGAGCCCCTGCGATGCACCAGATAGGCGAGCAGCTCCTTGGTTTTGGTGCGGTCGAATTTCAAAGGCTCGTTCTTGTAGAACACGTCGAAATCCCCGAAGCAACGCACCTTCAGCTTCTCATGATCCGGTTCGACCGGATTGCGCAGGTTCGACAAAGCGTCACGGACGTCATTCTCGCTTGCGGGCTTGAGCAGGAAACCGCTGACGTACAGGCTGTGTGCCTCCAACGCATGCTCGCCATGCGCGGTGACGAAGATGATGTTGACGGACTCGTTCGTCTCCTTGAGTTTTTTCGCCAATTCCAAACCGTTCATATATGGCATCTCTATATCGAGGAACACCACGTCGAATCGCGTCCTCTTCGCCAACTCAAGCGCGTCGGACGCGGAACCCGCAGTCGAACAGGAACTCTCGGGAGCCACCTCCCTAAGAATCCGGCATAAGGCGTTCACCGCGAGCGCCTTATCGTCGACCACCATAATATTCATGACATACCACCTCCACCGATTGGGACAATGATAGTCAATACGGTGCCGTCAGGCTCCCCGTGAGCCTCTATGCGTCCTTCGCAGGAGAGCCTCAGCCAAGCGTCCACCTTGCCCAGTATTCCATCAAGGCACTCGTCGGACGAATGCTCACGCAGCACGGATGGCGGAACATTGTCTTTCACGCTCACAAGATCATCGGATCCGTCACTGGTCACGCTGATGACCAATTTCGGCTGATCGCTGTACGGAAGATGATACTTCACCATGTGCTCCACCGCCGCCTGCAGACTCAAAGGAGGAAGCATGACGTTAAGTTTGTGAAGATTCCATTTCACATCGATACGCCGCTGCGATTCGTCCTGCTCCAACGACAAATACGATTTGACATGACCGATTGCCTTGCGCAACGGAACCATCTGGTCTTTGGAAATCGCGTCAATATTGCCGCGCAGATACGTCGAAAGATTCTGCACGCTCTCACGGGCCTTATCGGAATCATTCAAACAAAGCTCCTGAATAGCCGTCAACGAGTTGAAAATGAAATGCGGATTCAACTGCTCCATATACAGTTTCGCACGATTCTCCTCAAGCGCGCGTTCAGCATGAATACGACGCTCCTCCAACATATGCTTACGTATGAGATACATCATCAGCATGGAAAACGCGGTACCGGGATACGCAAGCAGCAACGTCGGATAAAACTCCTCGAAAATTCCCGACGAAATCGGCAACGTGAAAATCGCAAGCCAATGCATACCCGCACGATACCTATTCTCCTTGTCGGCAAACAACACAGCCAAAAGAGAAACGACGATCTGCAACATGGACAAAATCTCAGGAACGGAATGCAACGGACCGAACGAGAAAACATTGGACTCATCAATCCTGAAAATCCACCCGTTCCAAAAATTACATACAAGCAACACCAAACACACCGCATAAAGGGCGACGACCACACAATCAAGCACGCGTTGCACGAAAACGTCCAAATCCGCACACAAAAGACGACACGTCAGCAACACACACAACGTCATCGCAAGAGGACCCGTCAAATACGCGAAATGCAGACCAGCCCGCGCGCACGCCATGGAAAACAAATCCGCGCGCACGCCATGGAAAACAAATCCGCACGCCGACAGACCAGCCAAAACAAACGTCAAAGAAAAAAGAACCTTCTCACGACGCTCACCCTCACCGGACAGCACGCCAACAGTCAAAACGACGTACAACGTCAAAAACAATGCCTCAACACACGCATTGGCCGCCAGAACAATCACGGTTCCCTCCTCCACAAGAAAGCGCGGCACACCCCTATCCGCACAAGTATAAAAGAGAACAGGTGACGAGCCTCCAACCTGGACAACTCAAAGAACCGCGAAAAGTGGATAACGGTGGATAACCCATCCACATCCACATATCCACAGATTTCCCCAAACCGGTAGCGCACGAACACAACATTCTGCCATCCTATTCAACACGGACAGGCAACGAAGCCCTCTCCGAAAACCACCAAAGAAACCAAAGAAGGTGAACCATGACCAAACAAGCCAAACGACACCGCTGGACGCAACTCACCGCGGCGCTCGCGCTCGCCGCCATGATATTTCCCGCGTCGGCGCAGGCCGATACCCAGTTGGCGGACCTGAGTGTCAAACAATCCATGACGGTAACGGCCAGTGGAGGCGGCATGCTCACGGGCAAAAGCCTGTATGCGATTCGACTGGCGGCCTATACCGCGGCCAGCATCCAGGATGGCAGGATCGTAGGCTACGACGTGGCCACGAACGGTGACCTGGCCCAATCCATAGCGGCCTCGGCGAAAACCGTCGGCGCCACGGACGACGATCTGAAAGTCAACGGAAAAACAGACCCCATGGTCTGGGTCGTTCGCGAACTCACCGATTCGAAGAGCGGCCTGTGGAACGGAAAACTTCGTGATTTCTGCAACAGTCTCGCCAAACAGTCCGAATTCCAAGCGCAGACCGGAGTCGCGGTGGACAAGCTGGACGCGGACGGCAAAACCGCAACGACCGGCAACGTGCTTGTGCCGGGAATCTACGCCGTTGTGGACAGGACATCCCCAACGGATGGCGCAGGCGAACCCGTCGAAGCGGCAATCATGATGATGAACGGAACCGCGGTCGACAATATCACGCAACTGGTCACCTCATCGGGTCAGACCACGACGCTCGGCCAAGTGGTATACAAGGTGTCCGACGTCGAAGCCCCCGATAAGAAGGCGAAATCGGCGGACGACTGGAAAACGGTCGTTTCCGAAGCGATCGGCACGAACGTGACCTACCGAATCACACAGAAGATTCCGAACTGGACCGGATACGAGCATTACTATTTCGCCTTGAACGATACGCTCGGATCAGGCTTGGATTACGTCGGACTGCAGTCGGTGAGCGTCGACGGCAAGGCCCTGTCGGAAAGCTTCTACCACGAAACGATCGACGGCAGAAAGGTCAGCTGGCTGTTCGGCGACTCCAACGGAGACCTGCTCGCGTCCGACGAAACGAAGGCGGCATTGCCGGTCGGTTCCACCGTCACCGTGGTATACACGGCAAAGCTCAACGGTGACGCCGTCATCGGCTCCCCATGCAACGTCAACTCCGTAGATCTTGAATACTCCCATAATCCCAACGGATGGCAGGACCACTCCACGCTCCCAGGCAATGAAGTCAAAACCTGTACAGGAGCGGTGCAGCTACGCAAAGTGGACGCCAACGGAGAGCAGATCAGTGGAGCGAAATTCACCATCTCCCAGAACGCGGACGGCACACAGGCGTTGAACCTCGTCAAAACCGGAGAAGGCCGGTACCGTCTCGCCACAGACAAAGACACCACCGGCACGGTCAGCGAATTCGAAGCGGGAAACATCACCATTGAAGGTCTGAAGGGCACCTACGTGATCTGCGAACGGCAGGCACCCGAAGGATTCTCCTCACTGGCTCTGCCCAACGCCGTATTCACGGTCAACATCGACGAAACCAACATGACATGGAACGTCGAAGTCATCACGGACCCCAACAAGCTCGTCAAAGCGGAAGGAACCCAGACCATAGTCATCACCAACATACGTTCGATCACGCAAATGCCACTGACCGGCGCCGCAGGACTGACCACCATCCTCGCACTGGCAACGATACTACTGGCGGCCGGACTCATATTCCTGAGAATGAGCCGCAAGACAGGAGACTAAACCAAGAGACGCACGAACACGACGACATCCGAACAAACCAAACAAACCCAACGCAAGACCCCACGAAAGGAGACGCCATGGCAGGCCCGACAGCACGCAAAGCTCGCCACAAGGCAAAAATCTCCAAACAACGTCTTGTGAAATGGAGCATCGGAACCATCCTCATAATAGCCACGGCGACACTGATCAGCATACCGGTCGTCCTACGAACAGTGGATGGCGTCGAACAAACGTGCGAATCAACAACATATGCGGGCGTAGTGGCAAACACCACGCCCGCATCCATCAACGCAATCAGACAACAGGCACGGCAATACAACAACGCGCTGAAAAGCCAAGGCAACCAAGCCGGAAAAACACAAAACCCGGACAACATAGCCGACTACCACCAACAACTGGC